>NZ_JBBGYS010000012.1:0-133842 GCF_037479595.1 Pseudomonas sp. MYb541
GAGTTCGATGCGTTCGACTTTGCCTACGAGCAACACGTAGGAAAGCGCCCCGAGCAACGCCAGCACCGCGATATAGGTAATCGCCGGTGCAAACGAATCGCCACTGGCCAGAAAGCCAATCACGATCGGCGTGGCAATCGCCGACAGGTTGCCGATGAAGTTGAACACCCCACCGGTCAGCCCCAACAGGCGGGCCGGTGCCAGGGTCGACACCAGCGACCAGGTAATCGACGCCAATCCATTACCAAAGAACGCCACCGCCAGGAACGCAATTACCCACGCCGTCGAATCCACGTAGTTGGCACCGATGATCGCCGTGGAAATCAGCAGCCCGCCGATGATCGGCAACTTGCGGGCAAAGCCCACCGACGCACCACGACGAATCAGCCAGTCGGAAAAGATCCCGGAACACAGCACGCCGACAAACGCCGCGAGGAATGGCAACGACGCCAGCAAGCCGGACTTGATGAAGTCCATGCCGCGGTATTTCACCAAGTAGGTCGGGAACCATGTCAGGAAGAACCACAGCGTGGAGTTGAGGCAGAACTGCCCCAGGTAGATGCCCCACAGCTTGCGCTTGCTCAACACGATGCCCAGGTCGACCCAACTGAACGGCGCCTTGGCAGCTTTTTCCTGCATATCAACCAAGCCGCCACCTTCACGGATCAGGTCGATTTCAGCGGCGTTCGCGCCTTTGAAGTCTTTCGGCTCACGGTACACCGCGTACCAGATAACTGCCCACAGGATCCCCGCGCCACCGGTCGCGACAAACACCATGTGCCAGCCAAATGCATGCTGCAGCCAGGCCAGTACCGGCGTCAGGAATGCCAACCCGACAAACTGCCCGGAGGTATAGACGCCAATCGCCGTGGCGCGCTCGCGCTCAGGGAACCAGGTGGTGACTACGCGGCTGTTGATCGGATAGGCCGGGGCCTCTAAAGCCCCTACTGCCATGCGCAACACAAACAGCGCGATAAAGCTGGCCGCGAAGCCGAGCATGACGGTGGCGATGGACCACAACAGCAGCGCCGCCGTGTAGAGAATACGCGGCGGCACGCGGTCCACCAGCCAACCGCCGGGAATCTGCATGGCGGCGTAGGTCCAGCCGAACGCAGAGAAAATCAGCCCGACGTGCACCGGGTCGATCCCCAGTTCACTGGTCAGGGCCGGGGCGGCGATGGACAGGTTGCTGCGGTCGAGGTAGTTGATCACCACGGTGATAAACAGCAGCACCATGATGAAGAAACGCTTTCTGGTAGGCGTGACTAAAGAAGCCTGCCCGTTGAAGGATTCAGGGTGCATGGGGGGTGCCTCTTCTTATGTTTGTTGAGGACAAGTCTTACTGAAGGAACCGGATCTAAATGTGGGAGCTGGCTTGCCTGCGAAGACGGTGTATAAGTGCCAGCGATGCAAGCTGACCCACCGCCTTCGCAGGCAAGCCAGCTCCCACATTCTTTACCGCGTTCCTTCAGAGGACTATTACCACTCGGCGAAGCTGCCGTCGGCATGCCGCCAGATCGGGTTGCGCCAGCGGTGGCCGATGGCCGCGCGTTCGATCACGTATTCCTCGTTGATCTCGATGCCCAGGCCCGGTCCGTTGGGGATCTTCACAAAGCCTTGGTCATAGTCGAACACCCCCGGATCGCGCACGTAATCGAGCAGGTCATTGCTCTCGTTGTAGTGGATGCCCAGGCTTTGTTCCTGGATAAACGCGTTGTAGCAGACCGCGTCCAGTTGCAGGCACGCCGCCAGGGCAATCGGGCCCAGCGGGCAGTGCAGGGCCAGGGCCACGTCGTAGGCTTCGGCCATGTTGGCGATCTTGCGGGTTTCGGTGATGCCACCGGCATGGGACGCATCCGGCTGGATGATGTCGACGTAGCCTTCGCTGAGCACACGCTTGAAATCCCAACGCGAGAACAGGCGCTCGCCCAGGGCAATCGGCGTGCTAGTCAGCGGTGCCAGCTCTTTCAGCGCTTCGTAGTTCTCGCTGAGCACCGGCTCTTCGATGAACATCAGTTTGTACGGGTCGAGTTCCTTCATCAGCACCTTGGCCATAGGCTTGTGCACCCGGCCATGGAAGTCGACGCCGATGCCGACGTTGGGGCCGACCGCATCACGTACGGCGGCGACGTTGGCCAGAGCCAGGTCGACTTTTTCAAAGCTGTCGACGAACTGCAGTTCTTCGGTGCCGTTCATTTTTACCGCCGTGAAGCCACGGGCCACGGCCTCTTTGGCGGCGCGGGCGGTGTCTGCGGGGCGGTCGCCGCCGATCCATGAGTACACGCGGATCTTGTCGCGCACCTGGCCACCGAGCAAGTCGCTGACGGAAACACCGAGGGCCTTGCCCTTGATGTCCCACAGCGCCTGGTCGATGCCGGCGAGGGCACTCATGTGCACGGCGCCGCCTCGGTAGAAGCCGCCGCGATAGAGCACGGTCCAGATGTCTTCGATATTGCGTGGGTCTTTGCCGATCAGGTAGTCGGACAATTCTTCAACGGCCGCTGCCACGGTGTGAGCGCGGCCTTCGACTACGGGCTCACCCCAGCCGGTCACGCCCTGGTCGGTCTCGACCTTGAGGAAGCACCAGCGCGGCGGGACGATAAAGGTCGTCAGTTTGGTGATTTTCATCTGTTATCTCTCTTATAGATGCGGCGCCTGTGGGCGCGAAACTTGATTCAGTTCAGGGCGTTCCAGGCGGCGACATAAGCCTGGGCGCGGCTCGCTACCTGATCCACGGTCATACCCGGTTTGAACAACCCGGAACCCAACCCGAAGCCTTTCGCGCCGGCGTCGGTGAACACCTGCATGTTGTCCGGGGTGATGCCTCCCACCGGCAGCAGCAAGGTGCCGGCCGGCAAGACCGCCAGCCACGCCTTGATTACCGAAGGGCCCATTTGCTCGGCGGGGAACAGCTTCAACACGTCAGCACCTTCGGCCAGTGCCGCAAAAGCTTCGGTGGGCGTGGCCACACCCGGGGACAGAAACAGGCCCGCGGCTTTGGCGGCACGCAACACCTTGGCATCGCTGTGGGGCATGACGATCACCTGGCCACCGGCAGCCTTCACTTGCTCGACCTGCTCTGGCGTCAGCACCGTGCCGGCACCGATCAGGCAATCGGCGGGCAAGCTGTCGCGCAGGGTGCGGATACTGGTGTAGGGATCAGGCGAATTCAGCGGGACTTCGATCACCCGAAACCCCGCCTGGTACAGCACCTGGCCGACTGCCTGGGCTTCGTCAGGGCGAATGCCGCGCAGGATGGCGATCAAACCGTTTTGCGCGAGTGCTTGCTTGAGCATGTCAGGCCTCCAGTACAGGTTGAGTGAGCCCGGCCGCAAAGGCCAGTTGCCACAGGCCGCGCTCGGTGGCTTCCTGCGCCAGGCTGACGTGGGCAAAGCCGCAGAGGGCGAGGGCGCGTTGATAGCGGGCGCAAAGGGGCGTGGCGCCGACCAGGATGATCGGCTTGTGTTTGGCGCTGTCGGGAAGACCGGCGAGTTCATGGCCGATAAGCAAGCCGGACAGGTAATCGGGCTGTTGGTCAGCGGCGAGTTCGCCGGTGAGCCCCAGGGTGCGGGCACTGAACAAGGTGGACAGCACGCCGCGCTGGCCGTCTTCGGAAAGCGCCACGTGCACGCCTCGGTCGAAGGCTTCGACCTGGAATTGTTCGGACGGCAGCTGAGTACGCCCAAGGATGCTGTGTTTGCTCAACACCGCAAACAGCTCGCCGGTCATAAAGGTATCGAAATGCGTGATGCAGCCCTCGACCACCTCGACCCACTTGGAATGGCTGCCCGGCAGGCCGATCAACACATCGGCGCCCAGCCCTTGCAGCACGCCCAGCACTTGGGTTTCTTCGCCACGCATCACGTTGGGCAAGCCGACCTGCTCGATCACGCCCGGCACGATGTGCACATCCACGCCGCGCAGGCTGTGCACCTGATGCAGCGCCTGGCCGAGGCTGGCGACATCGACCGGGGTATTGCGATAGGCCGCTTCGCTCCAGCCCTGGGCGCTGCCGACCATGCCACAGGCAATTACCGGTAACCCCGGCTGGGCGTCGAGCCAATCCCCGCACGCCGCATCGAACGCCAACTCGAAGCCGTTGCTGCAACGCACGCCGGCAATGTCCCGGGGTTCGCTGGGCAAATGCATGATGCCCCACCCCAGCGAGCGTTGTTCCAGCACCACGCCGGCGGGGCCGAGTTTATAAGCACGAAGGGAGCTGGTTCCCCAATCGAGCGCGATCAATTGCGCCTGCATCGCTTCACCTGAGTTCTGAGCGGATGCAGCGAATATAAACCTACGCGAACGCAAGTCTCAATATATAAATATCAATCCCATATTTAGGGATTCCATTTAAGAAAAGGCTGACAGGTTCAGCTCCCGCATCGCCCCCATCCAGACGGCATAGTCAGTGTGGTCCTTCAGGTCATCACCGGTTTCGGGGTGCAAAAAAACCACCAGGCCATTGCGATGAATCACCAACCACGGCAACACGACACCGATGTACTCAGGATCGAACGCCAGCTGGCAGCTCCAATCCGGGTGCGGGCCCACCGGTCGTTCGTGCACACGGCCCATGCGCAGTGGGAAGAGTTTGGCGGCGTCTTCGCACAAGGTGCGCGCCTGTTCGATGGTGCTCGCGTCGAAGTAGATATGGGCGTGGTAGCCCTTGATACGTTGCATGGCGGACTCCGGATCCAATATGCGCCAGATGCTAGACCGCAATGGACGGCAGGGCCAGCCCGGTCAGCGACTGCGCGCTGCTGGCTTGCTCCGCCACCAGCCAGTCAACGAAACGCTCGACCAATTGCCCCCGACGTTTGCGCTGGGGTTGCACCACGTAATAGCCAAAGCGCGAGATCACCGTGTCGCTGACCGGCCGGCACAACCAGCCCTGTTCCAGCAGGTTATCCACAAGGTGCCGCCAGCCGATGGCCACGCCCTGGCCGGCAATCGCCGCCTGAATGAGTAGGGTGTAGTTGTCGAAACGCAGTTGGCCCGGCGTTGGTACGCTGGCGATGCCCAGTTCGCGAAACACACCGCTCCAGTCGAACCATTGGCTGTTGTTTTCCTGGCGCAGGTGCAGCAGCGGAAAATCGTGCAAATTTTGCACAGTCAGCGGCGTGGCCTGTTCCTTGAGCCACATTGGGCTGCACACCGGGAACACTTCCTCGTTGAACAACCATAGGCTGTCGCCCTGCTTGAAACGGCCGTCACCAAACAACACTGCCACGTCGATATCGCTGCGCAAGGTGGCGTGGTTGCGCTCGCTGGTCACCAAGCTGACATCGACCTGCGGGTTGGCCTGGTGAAATCGATGCAGGCGCGGCATCAGCCAATAAGCGGCGAAGGCGAAGTCGGTGGCGACTTGCAACACTTCATGCTGGTCCTGTTGGGTGATGAGGCTCAGGCCCTGGTTGATGCCCTGCAAACCGCCCTGCACATGCTCGAACAGCAGGGCGCCGGCGTCGGTCAGTTCGATCCCCCGGTAGATGCGATCAAACAGGCGGATCGCCAACTGTTCTTCCAGGCGCTTGATCTGTTGGCTGATGGCCGGCTGGGTGGTGCCCAGTTCCATCGCTGCGGCGGTAAAGCTGCGATGACGTGCGGCGGCTTCGAAAGCACGCAGCAAATCGAGGGACAGGTCACCAAGGGCTTCATACATAAGCTGTGCTTATCCTAGACATTGCTTTTCATGGGCTTTACCCCACTTTTCATGGGCTGCATGCTCTTTCGCATAAACACCGCCTATGGAATGCCGATAGATCATGAAGCGCAAGAACATTCTTTTCATCATGGCCGATCAAATGGCCGCGCCGTTGCTTCCGTTCTACGGTTCTTCGCCTATCAAACTACCGAATTTGAGCCGCCTCGCCGCACAAGGCGTGGTGTTCGATGCCGCCTATTGCAACAGCCCGTTGTGCGCGCCGTCGCGTTTCACCCTGGTGAGTGGCCAGTTGCCGAGCAAGATCGGCGCCTACGACAACGCCGCCGATTTCCCCGCCGACGTGCCGACCTACGCCCACTACCTGCGCCGCCTCGGCTACCGCACCGCGCTGTCGGGCAAGATGCACTTCTGCGGTCCCGACCAGTTGCATGGCTACGAAGAACGCCTGACCAGCGACATCTACCCCGCCGACTATGGCTGGGCGGTGAACTGGGATGAGCCGGACGTGCGCCCCACTTGGTACCACAACATGTCGTCGGTGCTGCAAGCCGGGCCGTGCGTGCGCACCAACCAGCTGGATTTCGACGAAGAGGTGGTGTTCAAGGCCCAGCAATACCTGTTCGACCATATCCGCGAAGACGGCGACCAGCCGTTCTGCCTGACGGTGTCGATGACTCACCCCCATGACCCGTACACCATTCCCAAGCCGTTCTGGGACCTGTACGACGACGCTGATATCCCTTTGCCTACAACACCCGCGCAAAGCGATCTCGACCCACATTCCCAGCGCCTGCTCAAGGTCTACGACCTGTGGGACAAGCCGCTGCCGGTGGATAAGATCCGCGATGCACGCCGTGCCTACTTCGGCGCGTGCAGCTACATCGACAGCAACGTCGGCAAGCTGCTGCAGACCCTGGAAGACACCGGCCTGGCCGATGACACCCTCATCATCTTCTCCGGCGACCACGGCGACATGCTCGGCGAACGTGGCCTCTGGTACAAAATGCACTGGTTTGAAATGGCCGCCCGCGTACCGCTGCTGATCAGTGCGCCAGGGCAATTCGCGGCGGGCCGCGTCAGCAAAGCCGTGTCCACCGCCGACCTGTTGCCGACCCTGGTGGAACTGGCCGGCGGCGAGCTGGACCCGCGCCTGCCGCTGGACGGCCGCTCGCTGGTCCCACACTTGCGAGGGCAGGGCGGGCACGACGAAGTGTTCGGCGAATACATGGCCGAAGGCACCATCGGCCCGCTGATGATGATTCGCCGTGGCGCCTACAAATTCATCTACAGCGAAGACGACCCTTGTCTACTGTTCGATGTACACAACGACCCTCGGGAGCAGGAAGAACTCAGCCAGTCGCCGCAGCATCAGGCGCTGTTTGCAGCCTTCCTGGACGAGGCGCGGGCCAAATGGGACATCCCGGCGATCCACCAACAGGTGCTCGCCAGCCAACGCCGCCGCCGTCTGGTGTTTGAAGCACTGACCCAGGGCAAGCTGAAGAGCTGGGATCACCAGCCACTGGTGGACGCCAGTCAGCAATACATGCGCAACCATATCGACCTCGACGACCTGGAGCGCAAGGCACGTTATCCACAACCCTGCCAAAACCAATAACACTGAGGGAAGGCCATGCAAAAATTAACTGTGATGCTGGGGCTCCTGGCGCTGGGAAGCGCCAATGTTTACGCAGACGCCAGTTGTGAAACGGTAAAGATGGCCGATCCGGGCTGGAGCGATATTGCGGCCACCAATGCCATCACCGGTTTCCTCCTGACGGGCATGGGCTATAAACCCAAGGTCGACACCCTGGCGGTGCCGATTACGTTTGGCGGGCTCAAGGACGGCCAGGTGGATGTGTTCCTGGGCAACTGGATGCCGGCGCAGCAGGGCTTCTATGACAAGTTCGTGGCCAATGGCGACGTGGTGCAATTGGCGAAGAACCTCGACGGCACCGAGTTCACCCTCGCCGTGCCGGACTATGTGTGGGACGCCGGGGTGCATGACTTTGCCGACCTGAACAAATTTGCCGACAAGTTCGACAAGAAGATCTACGGCATCGGCTCCGGCGCGCCGGCGAATATTTCGTTGCAGGAGATCATCAAGAAGAACGACTTCGCGCTCGGCCAGTGGAAGTTGGTGGAGTCCAGCGAACAAGCGATGCTCGCCGAAGTGTCGCGCGCCGTTAAAAAGCAGAAGTTCGTGACCTTCCTCGGCTGGACCCCGCACCCGATGAACGTGCAGTTGAAAATGCACTACCTCAAAGGCGGCGAGAAATATTTTGGTGACACCGGCAGCGTGTATACCTTGACCCGCAAGGGCTACGCACAGGCCTGCCCAAACGTAGGAAAACTGCTGACCAACCTGAGTTTTACCCAGGAGATGGAGAACAGCATCATGGCCGAGGTGGCCAACAACAAGGTCAGCAATGCCGATGCGGCGAAGGCGTGGATCAAGGCCAACCCGGCGGTATTGGATAAGTGGCTGGATGGCGTGAAGACCGTAGATGGCAAGGATGCACTGGCGGCCGTAAAAGCCAAACTCTAAGCCTCACCGCCAAGCCCTGTGGAAACTGGCTTGTGTGGGAGCTGGCTTGCCTGCGATGCAGACGACTCGGTCGGTCAGTTAGACCGAGGTGATTCTATCGCAGGCAAGCCAGCTCCCACAGGGGCCGGTGTGTGCTGATACCCTGATGCAAACCTTTCAATCCGAGCCTTTCATGCCCCGGCCCAACCGCCATACACTTTTCCCCTTCCTCGCCTGGCTCCCGCGCCAGACCCGCGCCAGTGTTGGCCGGGATGCGATGGTGGGCCTCAGTGGCGCGGTTCTCGCCTTGCCACAGTCAATTGCCTACGCGCTGATCGCCGGTCTCCCACCCGAATACGGCCTATACGCCGCGATCATCCCAGTGCTGATCGCCTGCCTCTGGGGTTCGTCCTGGCACCTGATCTGCGGCCCCACGGCGGCGATTTCCATTGTGCTCTACGCCAGCGTCAGCCCGCTGGCCGTGCCGGGCTCACAGGACTACATCACCCTGATCCTGTTGCTCACCTTCCTCGCCGGGGTGTTCCAGTGGCTACTGGGCATGCTGCGTTTTGGCGCGCTGGTGAATTTTGTCTCCCATTCGGTGGTGCTCGGTTTCACCCTGGGTGCCGCCGTGGTGATTGCGCTCGGGCAACTGCCCAATCTGCTGGGGCTGGATTTGCCGAGCCAAGCCACGGCGATCAACAGCCTGCTGGCACTGATCCACCATAGCGGCGAATGGGATCATGCCTCACTCATCCTCGGACTCGGCACCTTGCTGGTTGGCGCACTGCTCAAATACCTCGTACCGCGCTGGCCGACCCTGTTGATCGCCCTGGCGCTGGGCAGCCTGGTGGCGTGGCTGTGGCCGGCGATGTTCGGGCATGTGGCGCTGGTCAGTTCGTTTATCGGTAAACTGCCGCCGTTCAGCCCGTTGCCCATGGACCTGGACGTGATCCTGCGCCTGCTGCCGAGCGCCGTGGCGGTGGGCATGCTGGGGTTGGTGACCAGCCTGTCGATTGCCCGCTCGCTGTCGGCACGTTCGCAGCAATTGCTCGACGCCAATCAGGAAGTGCGTGCGCAGGGCTTATCCAACATCGTTGGCGGATTTTTCTCCGGGTATTTGTCAGCCGGTTCGTTCACACGCTCTGGTCTCAGCTACGAGGCGGGCGCCTGTTCGCCGTTGGCGGGCGTGTTTTCCGCATTGTGGGTGGCACTGTTTGCGCTGTTTGGCGCGGCATTGATCGCCCATATTCCGATCCCAAGCATGGCAGCGAGCATCTTGCTGATCAGTTGGGGGCTGGTGGACCGTCGCGGTATTCGCGCTTTATTCCGCGTCAGTCGCGCCGAATTCGTGGTGATGAGCCTGACCTGCGTCGCCACCTTGCTGCTGGAGCTGCAAACAGCGATTTACGCCGGGGTGCTGGCGTCGCTGTTTTTCTACCTCAAGCGCACGTCGCAGCCACGGGTTCAGCAATGGCGTGATGGTGATGAGGATGTGCTGCGAGTGGGCGGTTCGATCTTTTTCGGCGCCAGCCACTACCTGCAAGTGCGCCTGCAAAGCCTACAGGGCGAACGGGTGGTGATCGAGGCGCAGCAGATCAACTTTATCGACTATTCCGGGGTGGAGATGCTGCACCAGGAGGCGCGGCGCTTGCGGGGGTTGGGGCGCAGCTTGACGTTGCGTCGGGCGCGGCCACAGGTCGTTGAAGAACTGAAGAAGCTGGAGGGGGCCGACAAGTGCCCCCTCCATTTCGAAGACTGAACCCACCCCCTGTAGGAGACCGGTTTGCCGGCGATAGCGCCCGCGAGGTCAGCACACGTCTTGAGGGCCAATCGCCGGCAAGCCGGCTCCTACAATGACCGTGCCCACGTCAGATCGATGTCAGGCCAACTGGCGGCGCAGTTCAGCCAACACCGGCGCTGACTCCGGGCGCACGCCGCGCCACAGGAAGAACGCTTCCGCCGCTTGCTCAACCAGCATGCCCAGGCCATCCATTGCCACGGCTGCGCCTTGTTCGTTGGCCCAGCGGCAGAACGCGGTCGGCTTCTTGGCGTACATCATGTCGTAGCAAAACGTCTTGCCTGGCTCGATCAGGCTGCCGGCAATCGGCGGTACATCGCCTGACAGGCTGGCGGAAGTGGCGTTGATGATCACGTCCACCGGCTCACGCAGCCAGTCGAAACCACTGGCGGACACCGGGCCAAGATCATCGAACAACTCGGCGAGTAGTTCGGCCTTTTCCACGGTTCGGTTGGCGATGATCAGCGAAGCGGGCTGTTCGGCCAACAACGGTTCCAATGCGCCGCGCACCGCGCCTCCGGCGCCCAACAACAGGATGCGTTTGCCTTGCAGGCTCAACCCGGCGTTGACCGTGAGGTCGCGCACCAGGCCAGCGCCATCGGTGTTGTCACCCAATAGGCTGCCGTCGGCCAGCTTGCTCAGGGTGTTCACCGCGCCCGCGCGTTGGGCGCGTTCGGTCAAGGTGTTGGCCAAACGGTATGCCTCTTCCTTGAACGGCACGGTGACGTTCGCACCACGGCCTTGTTGAAAAAACTCACGGGCACAGCCGGTGAAATCTTCCAAGGGCGCCAGCAAGGTGCTGTAGTCCAGTTGCTCGCCGGTCTGCTCGGCGAACATGCGATGGATCAGCGGCGACTTGCTGTGGCCGATGGGGTTACCGAACACGACATAGCGGTCCATCAGACAGCCGCCTTGGGCGCGGTCAGGCCCAGCCAATCACGGTCTTGCAGGAAGTAGTCGGTGAGACGCGCTTCTTCGCTGCCGGCCTCGGCTTTCCAGTCGTAGCTCCAGCGCACTTGCGGCGGCAACGACATCAGGATCGACTCGGTGCGCCCGCCCGATTGCAGGCCGAACAGGGTGCCACGGTCGTAGACCAGGTTGAATTCAACGTAGCGGCCGCGACGGAATTCCTGGAATTCGCGCTGCTGCTCGGTGTAGGCGGTGGCCTTGCGGCGCTGCACGATCGGCAAGTAGGCGTCGATGTAGGCGTCACCGATGGCGCGGATGAAGGCGAAGCAGGTGTCAAAGTCCCATTCGTTCAGATCATCGAAGAACAGGCCACCGATGCCGCGCGGTTCGTTGCGGTGCTTGATGTGGAAGTAGGTGTCGCACCAGGCTTTGTAGCGCGAATACACGTCTGGACCGAACGGTGCACAGGCCTGCTCGGCCACGCGGTGCCAGTGGATGCAGTCTTCGTCGTTGCCATAGTAAGGCGTGAGGTCGAAACCACCGCCGAACCACCACACCGGCTCTTCGCCTTCTTTTTCAGCGATGAAAAAGCGCACGTTGGCGTGGGAAGTCGGTACGTGTGGGTTGTGCGGGTGGATCACCAGCGACACCCCCAAGGCCTCAAAGCCACGGCCGGCCAGCTCAGGCCGATGCGCGCTGGCGGACGGTGGCAGACCGCTGCCAAACACGTGGGAAAAGTTGACGCCGCCTTTTTCGATCACCGAACCGTTTTCGATCACGCGGGTGCGACCTCCGCCGCCCGCAGGCCGGGTCCACGCGTCTTCGATAAAGCGAGTGTCCGTCTCAAAGGTTTCCAGGGCGCTGCAAATGCGGTCTTGCAGGTCAAGCAGGTAGGCCTTTACAGCCTCGGTGCGGGTAGTCATGGCATCACCTTGAATCGGGCAAAGCTACGCGAGGCCATTGGGCGTCGGCGGCAAATGGGCGCACAGGATACCACTGCACCCGGTTGCGCCGCAGTTGACGAAGATCAAGCTTAGGAGTGGGATAGGGGGCTATGCGAATTCGACCCAAGGAGAAGGCAGATGGCAAAACGTATCCAGTTCAGCGCCCATGGCGGCCCCGAAGTGCTTGAGTATGTGGACTACACGCCGGCCGAGCCGGGCCCGCAGCAGGTTCGCGTGCGTAACGAGGCGATTGGCCTCAACTTCATCGACACCTATTTCCGCAGCGGCCTGTATGCGCCGCCCGCATTGCCATCGGGGTTGGGCGCAGAAGGCGCCGGGGTGGTCGACGCGGTCGGCAGTGAGGTCACTCAATTCAAAGTCGGTGACCGCGTGGCCTACGGCAGCGGCCCGCTGGGCGCCTACAGCCAACTGCATGTGTTGCCCGCCGCCAACCTGGTACATCTGCCGGACGACATCAGCTTCGAACAAGCCGCCGGCGCCATGCTCAAGGGCCTGACCGTGCAGTACCTGCTGCGCCAGACCTATGAATTGAAAGGCGGTGAGACCATCCTGTTCCACGCTGCGGCCGGCGGCGTAGGCTCCCTGGCCTGCCAATGGGCCAAGGCGCTGGGCGTTAAGTTGATCGGCACGGTCAGCTCGCCGGAAAAAGCCGCCCTGGCCAAATCCCTCGGCGCCTGGGAAACCATTGACTACAGCAAGGAAAACGTCGCACAGCGCGTGCTGGAATTGACCGACGGCAAAAAAGTGCCAGTGGTGTACGACGGCGTCGGCAAGGACACCTGGCTGACCTCGCTGGACAGCGTAGCGCCGCGTGGGCTGGTGGTGAGTTTCGGCAATGCATCAGGCGCGGTGGACGGGGTGAACCTGGGGATCCTGTCGGCCAAGGGCTCGTTGTACGTCACCCGGCCGACCCTGGCGACCTACGCCAACAACCCGCAAAACCTGCAGGCGATGGCGGATGACCTGTTCTCGATGATCAAGAGCGGCAAGGTGCGCATTGATATCAACCAGCGGTATGCGCTGGCGGAGGCGGCGAAAGCGCAGACGGAGTTGTCGGGGCGACGCACGACGGGGTCGACCATTCTGTTGCCGTAAGACAATGAATATCAGGAGCCTGTAAGGCCTCATCGCGGGCAAGCCCGGCTCCCACATTTGACCGCGTTTTCATGCAGAACACTGATCAAGTGTGGGAGCCGGGCTTGCCCGCGATGGCCGCACCTCGGTCTCAGGAAGGCCGCACCACCTCACCCGTCACCAGGTCGCGAATCAGGCTCGGGTTCTTGCGCCCACCCAGGGCGCCACCCAATACCAGGTCCACTTGGCCACGGAAGTATTGCTCCACGCGAATCCGCGTGCGCGCCGCCGGGCGACCCTGTGGGTTGGCCGAAGTAGAAATCAACGGCCCTACCAGCGAGCACAAATCCCTCACCAGCGGATGGTCAGTCACCCGCAGCGCTACGGTGTCGTGCACACCCGTCACCCACTCCGGCAACAAGTCCTGATGGGGCACCAGCCAGGTGTTCGGCCCTGGCCAGGTGCTGGCCATGCGGTCGATCCAGTCCTGCGGGAAGTCTTCGAACAGAAAGTCGAACTGACGGATGTTGTCCGCCACCAGGATCAGGCCCTTGTCCACCGAACGGTTCTTGATGGCGAGCAAACGGTCCACTGCTTCTTCGTTCCACGGGTCGCAGCCCAAGCCCCAAACCGCTTCGGTTGGATAGGCAATCACCGCGCCTGCGCGAATTTCTCGTGCGGTTTCCAGCACACGCCACCGGTTGACCATTGTTCACTCTCCAGACTAAAGCTCTGCGCAGTTTACCGATCTTCTTTACAAAACCTAGCAACGCGCAAGCCAGCGCCCGCTTTCGCAGATGACCTGACCTTCGAGCTCAAGCTCCGTAAGGGTTGCCAGCACCTGGGACAACGATCGCCCACTGGCAATCGCCAAGGCTTCACTGGTGTGGGGTGCCGCGTGCAGCAGTGCCACCAACGGATGGACAACAGGCATCGGGGCAGGGCGTGACAACGCCTGCCAACCACGCAAACCTTCCAGGATGTGTTCGATAGTCTCCACCAACACCGCGCCATCGCGGATCAACTGATGACAGCCCTTGGCGCCGGGATGGTGGATGGAACCCGGGATCGCATACACCTCGCGCCCTTGCTCCGCCGCCAGCTTCGCCGTGATCAGCGAACCGCTGGCCATGCTGGCTTCCACCACCAACACACCCAGGGACAGGCCACTGATGATCCGGTTGCGGCGGGGAAAATTGCCCGCCTGGGGCGGTGCGTCCAGAGGAAACTCGGAAATCACGGCGCTGCCTTGGTCAATCATCGCCGCCGCCAGCCGTCGGTGGCGCTGTGGATAAAAGTTTTCCAGCCCGGTGCCGAGCACACCGATTGTCTGGCCACCCACATCCAATGCCGCCTGATGGGCTGCACCGTCAATGCCTAACGCAAGGCCACTGGTGATGACAAAACCGGCGCTCGCCAGACTGCGCGAAAACGCTGCCGCCGTGTCCATGCCGGGACGCGATGCACGACGACTACCCACCATCGCGAGTTGCGGTTTTTCCAGGATCGCAGGGTCACCGGCGACGAATAGCAACGGCGGCGCGTCATCGATCTGGGCAAGCAGTGCGGGGTAGTCAGGCTGGTCCCACATCAGTAAATGCTGGGCCGGACGGGCCAGCCAGGCCAATGCCGCGCTGGCGCCGTCGCGGATTTCATGACTGCGCCGGGCATCGGCGCTGATGGCCGGCAACCCCAGCGAACGCCAGGCACTGGCAGGTGCGCTGATGGCTTTTGAGGCAGAGCCGAAGGCCTCGATCAATAAGCGAAAACGTTTCTGACCCAGTTCCGGCAGCCTGTGCAAGCGTAGTCGAGCTTCCAGTTCTGACGGGGATATTTCGTGGTTGTTTGTCGGATACATCTGATCATCCTTGACCGTAACAAGCTGTGGATAACTCTGTTGGTAACTTATTTAGCAGGCTATTCATTGCGTTTGATGAGCAGTCTCGAAACGGTCCATCACTGCCAGGGGTCGTGAGGCATTGAGAACCAGGCCGTAACTGAGTTTTTCGTAGGTGCGAAACACCAGCAGGGTGCCGGCGCGTTCATCGGGCAGTTTGGTCGGTGCGCCGGTCAGGCTGTCGCGAACCTTGGCGCCGGTCTTGATCACGCTGAGCAGTTGGCCTTCGGCCAGGCCGTCACGACGACCCTTGTTCAGGGTCACGGCATCCAGCACGCCGATCTGGGTCACGCCCTTGGGGATATCGATGATCTGCCCTTCGATAAAGGGCGTGGTTGGCGAGACCGCAAAGGCTGTCGGATCGGCCGGAGGTTGTGCACGCAACAGACGGTCACCGGGTCGCACCTCCTGGGTAATACGTTGCACGGCCAGGGTGGTGAGGTCGCCAGCCGTTACAAAACGGGCGGTGCCAATGTCGTCGGCGTTGATCCCCAGCAGTTCTCGGGTCTGCGGGTCGGTGTAGACCTTGCCGCGTCGGAATATGCCGTAATGGGGTTGGGAAGGGTCCAGGTTGCCCCTGGCATGCACCCGCTCGCCATTGGCGCCGAGCACGCGGCCAGCCTCGGCAGCGACGATGTACGGCGCGTTGTCCAGGTCCTGGGGTGTATCAAGGATGCGGTTATGCAGCAGGAATCGCTGGATAGCCTGTTGCGTCGGTTGTTCCAGGCGCTGGATGGGCTGGGGCAGCAGGGCCATGGAAAACGGGGACCACAGCAGCAAGACGAGTAGCGATTTCCTCATGGGGTGAATCTCCTTTATTATGTGCGTTCGCGTGAAATGCCTTGGCCTTCGCGGCTTTTAAGGGTTTCACACCGGTCGTGTGGGTCCATCCCAACGCCGATTTGCCTCTACCTCACATGTGCAGCAATTACGCTTATGGCTATTTTGAACATCCTCGAATTCCCCGACTCGCGCCTGCGCACGATCGCCAAACCGGTGGCCGTAGTGGACGACAAGGTTCGTCAGTTGGTCGATGACATGTTTGAAACAATGTATGAAGCCCCGGGTATCGGCCTCGCCGCGACCCAGGTCAACGTGCATCAGCGCGTCGTGGTCATGGACCTGTCGGAAGATCGCAGCGAACCGAGGGTGTACATCAACCCCGAGTTCGAACCGCTGACCGACGAGATGGGCGAATACCAGGAAGGCTGCCTCTCCGTGCCGGAGTTCTACGAGAACGTCGAACGCCCGCTGCGCGTGAAGATCAAGGCCCTGGACCGCGACGGCAAGCCATTCGAGCTGATTGCCGAAGGCCTGCTGGCGGTGTGCATCCAGCACGAATGCGACCACCTCAACGGCAAGCTGTTTGTCGATTACCTGTCCACGCTCAAGCGCGACCGGATCAAGAAGAAGCTGGAAAAAAAGCATCGCCAGCAAGCTTGATGCCCCCTTCCAAAGGCTTGCTGCGGCAAGCCTTTTTCTTTTGTGACTGCTTTTAACCGAGACCTCCCATGACCGAGCCACTGCGCATTGTTTTTGCCGGCACGCCTGAATTTGCCGCCGAACACCTCAAGGCCCTGCTTGCCAGCCCTTATGACATCGTCGCGGTGTACACCCAGCCGGATCGCCCGGCCGGTCGTGGGCAAAAACTGATGCCGAGCCCGGTCAAGCAACTGGCGCTGGCGCACAACATTCCCGTGCTGCAACCGCCGACCCTGCGCAACGCCGAGGCCCAGGCCGAACTGGCCGCGCTGAAGCCGGACTTGCTGGTGGTGGTGGCCTACGGCTTGATCCTGCCGCAAGTGGTGCTGGATATCCCACGCTTGGGCTGCATCAACAGCCATGCCTCGCTGCTGCCACGCTGGCGCGGTGCGGCGCCAATCCAGCGCGCCGTAGAAGCCGGTGACAGCGAAAGCGGTGTGACCGTGATGCGCATGGAAGCCGGCCTGGACACCGGCCCCATGCTGCTCAAGGTCACCACCCCGATCACCGGCGAAGACACCGGAGGCAGCCTGCACGACCGCCTTGCCGAGCTGGGCCCACCTGCTGTGATCCAGGCCATCGCCGGCCTGGCCGCCGGCACCCTGGAAGGCGAAGTGCAGGACGACAAGCTCGCCACCTACGCCCACAAACTCAACAAAGACGAAGCGCGCATCGACTGGAGCCGCCCGGCCGTGGAGCTGGAGCGCTTGGTGCGCGCCTTCAACCCATGGCCGATCTGCCACAGCACCCTCAACGGCGAAGCCTTGAAAGTGCTGGCCGCCACCCTGGCCGAGGGCAAAGGCGCTCCCGGTGAGATCATCGGCGCCAGCAAGGACGGCCTGTTGGTCGCCTGCGGTGAACAGGCGCTGTGCCTGACTCGTCTGCAACTGCCCGGTGGCAAGGCGCTTAATTTCAGCGATTTGTTCAACAGCCGTCGTGAGAAATTTGCCGTGGGCACCCTCCTCGGGGCTGTCCAATGAACCCACGTCTGGCCGCCGCCAAGGCTCTCGCCGCCGTCCTCCAAGGCAAGGCTTCGCTGAACAGTTCATTGCCGACCCAGTTGGACAAGGTCGAAGACCGCGATCGCGGTTTCACCCAGGACCTGGCCTTTGGCACAGCACGCTGGCAGCCACGCTTGTCGGCGCTGGCAACCAAATTACTGCAAAAGCCGTTCAAGGCGGCCGATGCGGATGTCGAGGCGCTGCTGCTGGTGGGCCTCTATCAACTGCTCTACACCCGCGTGCCCGCCCACGCCGCTATCGGCGAAACGGTCGGTTGCGCCGACAAGCTAAAAAAACCCTGGGCCAAGGCCCTGCTCAACGCCGTGCTGCGCCGCGCCCAGCGCGAGAGCGAGGCGCTGCTGGCCGAGCTGGAACATGACCCGGTGGTGCGCACCGCCCATCCGCGCTGGTTGCAAAAGTCCCTGAAGGCGTTCTGGCCTGAGCAGTGGGAAGCCATTTGCGCGGCGAACAATGCGCACCCGCCGATGATCCTGCGGGTCAATCGTCGTCATCGCAGCCGTGACGCCTACCTGCAATTGCTCAACGAGGCCGGCATCAACGCCACGCCATGCGTGTACAGCGTCGACGGCATCGTGCTCGAAGCCGCCACTGACGTGCGCAGCCTGCCGGGCTTTGCCGAGGGCTGGATCAGCGTGCAGGACGAAGCCGCGCAACTGGCCGCCGACCTGCTCGACCTGGCGCCGGGCCAGCGCGTGCTCGACGCCTGCTGCGCGCCAGGCGGTAAGACGTGTCACATCCTGGAAGTCGAAAAAGGCCTGGCCGGTGTCGTCGCTGTCGACCTGGAGGCTAAGCGTCTGGTGCGCGTGCGCGAGAACCTGGCGCGCCTGGGCCTCAGCGCCGAGCTGATCGCTGCCGACGGCCGTGACACCGCCACCTGGTGGGACGGCAAGCCGTTCCAGCGCATCCTGCTCGATGCACCGTGTTCCGCCACCGGCGTGATCCGCCGCCACCCGGACATCAAGCTCACCCGCCAACCCGACGACATCGCCGCCCTGGCCGTGCTGCAAGGCGAGCTGCTCGACGCGCTGTGGCCAACCCTGGAAGTCGGCGGCATCCTGCTCTACGCCACCTGTTCCACCTTGCCGACGGAAAACACCGAGGTGATCGAAGCCTTCCTCGCCCGCACCAGCGGCGCCCGAGAGCTGGACCTTGCCACCACGGCCGGCATCAAGCAGCCCCATGGCCGCCAGTTGCTCGCGCAAGAGGGCGGACACGATGGCTTCTACTACGCCAAACTGATCAAGATCGCCGCCGCGCGCGGCTGAATGGTTTTAAGGGAGTGACCGGATGAAAATCATCATCCTTGGGGCAGGGCAGGTCGGCGGTACGCTGGCCGAACATTTGGCCAGTGAAGCCAACGACATCACCGTGGTCGACACTGATGCCGAGCGCCTGCGCAACCTCGGCGACCGCCTGGACATCCGCACGGTGCAGGGCCGCGCGTCGTTTCCAACCGTGCTGCGCCAGGCCGGCGCCGACGATGCCGACATGCTCGTCGCCGTGACCAACAGCGACGAAACCAACATGGTCGCCTGCCAGGTCGCCCACACCCTGTTCCATACCCCGACCAAGATCGCCCGTGTACGCGAAGCGGCCTACCTGACCCGCGCCGGTCTGTTCGACAACGACGCGATTCCCGTCGACGTGCTGATCAGCCCGGAACAAGTGGTCACCCATTACATCAAGCGCCTGATCGAAATTCCGGGCGCCTTGCAGGTGATCGACTTTGCCGGCGGCAAGGCGCAACTGGTCGCGGTAAAGGCCTATTACGGCGGCCCGCTGGTGGGCCAACAACTGCGTCAGTTGCGTGAGCACATGCCCAATGTGGAAACCCGCGTCGCGGCGATTTTCCGGCGCGACCGCCCGATACTGCCCCAGGGCGATACCGTGATCGAGGCCGACGACGAAGTGTTTTTCATCGCCGCCAAAGCGAATATTCGTGCAGTCATGAGCGAAATGCGCCGCCTCGATGAAACCTATAAGCGCATCGTCATCGCGGGCGGTGGGCAGATCGGCGAGCGTTTGGCCGAAGCCATCGAAAGCCGCTATCAGGTGAAGATCATCGAGATGAGCCCGGCACGTTGCCGGCATTTGTCCGACACCCTCGACAGCACCGTCGTACTGCAAGGCAGTGCCTCGGACCGCGACCTGCTGATGGAAGAGAACATCGCCGACGCAGATATCTTCCTGGCCCTGACCAACGATGACGAAGCCAACATCATGTCGTCGTTGCTGGCCAAGCGGCTGGGCGCGAAAAAAGTGATGACCATCATCAACAACCCCGCCTACGTGGACCTGATCCAGGGCGGCGATATCGACATCGCCATCAGCCCGCAGTTGGCGACCATCGGCACCTTGCTGGCCCACGTACGCCGTGGCGATATCGTCAGCGTGCACTCCCTGCGCCGGGGTGCGGCGGAAGCCATCGAGGCGATTGCCCACGGCGACTCGAAGTCGAGCAAAGTGATCGGCAAGGCCATCCGAGACATCGGCTTGCCGCCGGGCACCACCATTGGCGCGATTATTCGTGATGAAGAGGTGATCATTGCCCACGACGATACGGTGATCGAAACCGGGGACCATGTGATTCTGTTTCTGGTGGATAAAAAACATATCCGCGATGTGGAGAAGCTGTTCCACGTGGGGTTGAGTTTTTTCTGATGACGCTATCGCCGGCAAGCCGGCTCCTACAGGATCCTTTGTATGCTTGAGTCACTGGAAAAAATGCTGGCCAAGGGTGTGGATAATTCCCTGCTGCGCTTTGGTTTGGGCAAGGGTTATTTGGACCTGAAGGACAACGCCAAGGCGGCGGAGCATCTGCAGAAATGCGTGGAGTTCGACCCCAAGTATTCGGCGGCGTGGAAGTTGTTGGGTAAGGCGCAGTTGGGCTTGGAAGATCGTGCGGCGGCGCGGCTGGCGTGGGAGAAGGGCATCGAAGCGGCCCAGGCCCATGGCGACAAACAGGCCGAAAAAGAGATGGCGGTGTTCCTGAAGAAACTCGACCGCCAACCTTGAGCCGATCCCTTGTGGGAGCTGGCTTGCCTGCGATGGCATCAACTCGGTTTAACTGAAAGACTGAATTGCCTGCATCGCAGGCAAGCCAGCTCCCACATTAGATCTTCATGGGTCTTGAGTCAGGGGTGGCTCAATACCACCGCGCCTCACCCGGCGGGCGTTTCTTGAAGCGCTTCATGCTCCACATGTACTGGCTCGGATAAGCGCCGACATAACGTTCCACCACCTTGCTCATCGCCGCGCAGGACGTGGCGGTGTCGGTGCTGTACATGTCTTCCGGCGCCGCTTCCAGGATCACTTTGTAACCCGAACCGTCCGGCAGCCGCAGCGCATGCAGGAACACGCCGACGGCCTTGTGGCCCGCCAGCATGTTCGGCACGAATTTGCTGGTCAGCGCCTGAGTGGCGAAGAATGGCACGAAGATCCCGGCGGACTCGGCCGGCTCCGGGTCGGCGGGGATACCTACCTGGCCGCCCTTGCGCACTTCCTTGATCACGCTGAGGATGCCTTCCTTGGTCGACGCCGCCACACGGTTGCCCAATTGCACGCGCTGCTTGCGCAGCAATTCGTCCACCGCCTTGAGCTTGGGCGGGCGGTAGAAAATGATCGGTTTGCATTGGCTGCAATAGAAGTGGTTCAGCACTTCCCAGTTGCCCAGGTGGCTGGTGATGCCGACCACGCCTTTGCCCGAGGCGAGGGCTTCGTGCAGCACTTCCAGGCCTTCGACTTCACGCACCAGGTCAATGGAGCGCTGGGCCGGCCAGATCCAGGCGCAGGCGCTTTCGGTCAGGGACTTGCCGATGTCCATCAGGCTGCGGCCGACCAGCGCTTCGCGCTCGGCTGGGTTCATGTCCGGGAAGCATTTGGACAGGTTGATCCGCACCGTGTCGCGGGAGCGGTTGGGGGTTTTCCACATGATCCAGCCAATCGCCGTGCCGACGGCCTGGACAGCGCGCCAGGGCAGTAGGGCAAACAGCCGGAGAGCGCCTACCAGCAAGGCGCCTTTAAACTTTTCCACAGGTCACTCCTGATCGTGTGTGGTGCGCAAAGCCGGCATTCTAACCGGCGTTGGCCAAGTCCGCGTAACGGTCGCAGTCTTGAGTGTGGTCCATGACCATGCCCGAGGCCTGCATGAACGCGTAGCAAATGGTTGGCCCGACGAAAGTGAAGCCGGCTTTCTTCAAGGCTTTGCTCATGGCTTCAGCCTGCGGTGTAATCGCCGGCACTTCGCTGCGATCCTTGAAATGATTGACCCTGGGTGTGCCGCCAACAAAGGACCAGAGCAACCCCACCGGGTCCTCCAACGCCAGCCAGGCAGCGGCATTGCGCCGGGTGGCGTTGAGCTTCAGGCGATTGCGCACAATGCCCGGATCCTGCATCAGCGCTTCGATCTCATCATCGGTCAACCGCGCCAATCGCTGCGCGTCAAAACCAAACAAGACCTTTCGATAATGCTCGCGTTTGCGTAAAACGGTGATCCAGGAAAGGCCCGCCTGGAACCCTTCGAGCAAAAGCAACTCGAACAAACCCTGCGCATCGCGCAGCGGCGTTCCCCACTCCTGATCGTGATAAGCCATGTACAGCGGATCTTCAGAACACCAAAAGCAGCGTGGCATAAGGCTCCAGGGGATGGTGGCGCGGCCGAATCGGGTATACTCCCGCTCTTTAAATCGCAGCCCAAGTAACAGGTGAATTTCGTGAGCCAGCCTACGCCAGCCGTGCGTACCTTCCAAGACTTGATCCTCGCCCTCCAGCAATACTGGGCCGAGCAAGGTTGTGTGGTACTTCAGCCCTACGATATGGAAGTAGGCGCCGGCACTTTCCACACCGCTACATTCCTGCGGGCCATTGGCCCGGAAACCTGGAACGCCGCTTATGTGCAGCCCAGTCGTCGCCCGACTGACGGCCGCTACGGCGAAAACCCGAACCGTCTGCAGCACTACTACCAGTTCCAGGTGGTACTGAAGCCGAACCCGGATAACTTCCAGGAACTGTACCTGGGCTCGCTGAAACATGTCGGCCTGGACCCACTGGTCCACGACATCCGTTTTGTCGAAGACAACTGGGAATCGCCTACCCTGGGCGCCTGGGGCCTGGGCTGGGAAGTCTGGCTCAATGGCATGGAAGTGACACAGTTCACTTACTTCCAGCAAGCGGGCGGCATCGAGTGCTACCCGGTGACCGGCGAAATCACCTACGGTCTCGAGCGCCTGGCCATGTACCTGCAAGGCGTGGACTCGGTCTACGACCTGGTGTGGGCTGATGGCCCGTTCGGCAAAGTGACCTACGGCGACGTGTTCCACCAGAACGAGGTGGAGCAGTCCACCTACAACTTCGAACACGCCAACGTCGACAAACTGTTCGAACTGTTCGACTTCTATGAAAGCGAAGCCAAGCGCCTGATCGAACTCGACCAGCCGCTGCCGTTGCCAAGCTATGAAATGGTGTTGAAGGCCTCCCATACCTTCAACCTGCTGGATGCCCGCCGTGCCATCTCGGTCACCGCGCGCCAGCAATACATCCTGCGTGTACGCACCCTGGCGCGTTCCGTCGCCCAAGCCTACCTGCTGGCTCGCGCCAAGCTGGGCTTCCCGATGGCAACCCCGGACCTGCGTGATGAAGTGTTGGCTAAGCTGGAGGCTGCACAATGAGTGCTCAAGATTTCCTGGTTGAACTGGGCACAGAAGAGCTGCCACCCAAGGCACTGAACACCCTGGCCGACGCGTTCCTGGCCGGTATCGAAAAAGGCCTGCAGACCGCTGGCCTGAAATTCGCCGCGAAAAAAGTCTACGCCGCGCCGCGTCGCCTGGCCGTGTTGCTGACCGCGCTGGAAACCCAGCAGCCGGACCGCAGCATCAACCTCGACGGCCCGCCACGCCAGGCGGCTTTCGATGCTGAAGGCAACCCGACTCAAGCTGCACTGGGTTTTGCCAAGAAGTGTGGCGTCGAGCTGAGCGAAATCGACCAGAGTGGTCCGAAACTGCGTTTCAGCCAGGTCATCACCGGCAAGCCGACTGCCAGCCTGTTGCCGACCATCGTTGAAGACTCGTTGAATGATTTGCCGATCCCCAAGCGCATGCGCTGGGGTGCACGTAAAGAAGAGTTCGTACGTCCGACCCAATGGCTGGTGATGCTGCTCGGTGACCAGGTCATCGATTGCACCCTTCTCGCCCAGAAGTCCGGTCGTGATTCCCGTGGTCACCGCTTCCATCACCCGCAAGCTGTACGCATCACCTCGCCGGCCAACTACGCCGCCGACCTGCGTGCCGCCTACGTGCTGGCCGACGCCAACGAGCGTCGCGAGCTGATCAGCAAGCGCACCGAAGAGCTGGCTCGTCTGCAAGAAGGCACCGCCATCGTGCCGCCAAGCCTGCTCGACGAAGTAACCGCGCTGGTCGAATGGCCGGTGCCGCTGGTGTGCTCGTTCGAAGAACGTTTCCTCGACGTGCCGCAAGAAGCGCTGATCACCACGATGCAGGACAACCAGAAGTATTTCTGCCTGCTGGATGTGGATGGCAAGTTGCTGCCGCGCTTTATCACCGTGGCCAACATCGAAAGCAAGGACCCGCAGCAGATCATCGCCGGTAACGAGAAAGTCGTTCGCCCGCGCCTGACTGACGCCGAGTTCTTCTTCAAGCAAGACAAGAAGCAAAAGCTGGAAGACTTCAACCTGCGCCTGCAAAACGTGGTGTTCCAGGAAAAACTCGGCAGCGTCTACGACAAGGCCGTACGAGTCTCCAAGCTGGCCGCTTACATTGCGCCACGCATTGGCGGCGATTCCGCCTGGGCTGCGCGTGCAGGCTTGCTGTCCAAGTGCGACCTGGCCACCGAGATGGTCGGCGAGTTCCCGGAGATGCAAGGTGTTGCCGGCTACTACTACGCACTCAACGACGGCGAGCCGCAAGATGTCGCCCTGGCCCTGAACGAGCAGTACATGCCACGCGGTGCCGGCGCTGAACTGCCGACCACCCTGACCGGTGCAGCCGTGGCGATCGCCGACAAGCTGGACACCCTTGTGGGTATCTTCGGTATCGGCATGTTGCCAACCGGCAGCAAAGACCCGTATGCCCTGCGCCGTGCGGCCCTGGGCGTGCTGCGCATCCTGATCGACAAGAAGCTCGACCTCGACCTGACCCAGGCCGTGGTGTTCGCCGTCGGCCAGTTCGGCGCCAAGGTCAAGCAAGCCGGCCTGGCCGAGCAAGTGCTGGAGTTCGTGTTCGACCGCCTGCGTGCGCGCTACGAAGACGAAGGCGTGGACGTGTCGGTGTACCTGTCGGTACGTGCCCTGCAGCCGGGTTCGGCGCTGGACTTCGACCAGCGCGTACAAGCCGTGCAGGCCTTCCGCAAACTGCCGGAAGCCGATGCCCTGGCCGCCGTGAACAAGCGTGTGTCGAACCTGCTGAGCAAGGCCGAAGGCCTGGGCAACGCAGAAGTCGACCCTGGCCTGTTTGCCGATGCCAAGGAGTTCTCGCTGAACTCGGCCATCGCCAAGGCGGAGAACGCGGTGAAACCGTTGATCGCAGAGCGCAACTACGCCGAAGCCCTGGCGCGCCTGGCCACCTTGCGTGAGCCGGTGGATGCGTTCTTCGAAGCGGTGATGATCAATGCCGACGATGCCGGCGTGCGGAAAAACCGCTACGCCATGCTGGCGCGCCTGCGCGGCTTGTTCGTCAATATCGCTGACATTTCGACGCTGAGCTGACCATGTTGAAACTGCTGATTCTCGATCGGGACGGGGTGATCAATTATGACTCCGACGCTTACATCAAGTCGGTGGCGGAGTGGATTCCACTGCCCGGCTCGATCGAGGCCATCGCGCAGTTGAGCAAAGCCGGCTGGACGGTGGCCATCGCCACCAACCAGTCTGGCATCGCCCGTGGTTACTACGACATCGCCACCCTGGACGCCATGCACGCACGCCTGCGCGCGTTGGTGGCCGAGCAGGGCGGTGAGGTGGGGTTGGTGGTGTATTGCCCCCACGGGCCGGATGAGGGCTGCGATTGCCGCAAACCCAAGCCGGGCATGTTGAAAACCATTGCAGAACATTACAAGGTGCCGTTAGCTGGGATATGGTTCGTCGGGGACAGCCTCGGTGACCTGGAGGCGGCCAAAGCCGTCGACTCTCAGCCAGTTTTGGTTAAGACCGGAAAAGGCGAAAAGACCCAGGCGAAAAACCTGCCGGTAGGCACCTTGATTTTTGACGATCTGGCGGCCGTTGCCGCAGAACTTATCAACAACTAGCCGCCCTCGACTTCCTGAACAAGGATTGCTCGGGAGTGCGCTTTTAGCAGGCGGGCCGTGTCCCGCAACGGTAAATGCCGCCATGTCGATTTTGCAGGCCATCAGAACCTTTTTCTTTTACCTGCTGCTGGGCACCAGTTCGTTTCTCTGGTGCACCCTGAGCTTTTTTATTGCGCCCTTCCTGCCGTTCAAGGCGCGCTATCGCTTTATCAACGTCTACTGGTGCCGCTGCGCTTTGTGGCTGACCAAGGTGTTCCTGAACATCCGTTTCGAGGTCAAGGGCGCGGAAAACGTCCCGGACCAGCCCTGCGTGATTCTGTCGAACCACCAGAGCACCTGGGAGACCTTCTTCCTGTCGGCGTACTTCTCGCCGTTGAGCCAGGTGCTCAAGCGTGAGTTGCTGTATGTGCCGTTCTTCGGCTGGGCCATGGCCATGCTGCGTCCGATCGCCATCGACCGTGATAACCCCAAGGCCGCGCTCAAGCACGTGGCCAAGAAGGGCGACGAGCTGCTCAAGGATGGTGTTTGGGTGCTGATCTTCCCCGAAGGCACACGTGTGCCCTACGGCACGGTAGGCAAGTTCTCACGCGGAGGTACGGCTTTGGCGGTCAACGCCCATCTGCCGGTACTGCCGATTGCGCATAACGCCGGCAAGTTCTGGCCAAAGACCGGCTGGGCTAAACGCGAAGGCACCATCACCGTGGTGATCGGTGAACCGATGTACGCCGAAGGTGAAGGACCCCGCGCCATCGCCGCGCTGAATGACCGCGCCCAGGCGTGGAATGAAGCCCAGCAACGGGCCATGGGATCGCTACCGCCGGTGCCGGTTGTAGTCGACACGCCGGTCATCTGATCATCTGTGGATAACCTGTGCACGGTTTGTTGGCGAATCGTCTTTTTTGTCTTTTAAGATGCTGATTTACTTAAATATTTCCCAAGCTCATAAAATCACGGAAAAGGTGCATAAGTTTTTTTCCGCCTAAAAAAACCGGTCCTTGCGACCGGTTTTTTATGCACAGCAGAAAAGTACGTTTTTCAGTCTTCCAACAGCGGCAGTTGAAGGCTGAATGTGGTGCCTTTGCCCACCACGCTTTCGCAACTGATGCGCCCGCCGTGACGCTCCACCACGGCCTTGACCATGGTCAGTCCCAGCCCCAGGCCTTCACTGCCCTGGGCTGAATCGAAGCGACGGTATTGGCTGAACAGCTCCGGCAAGTCCGCCGCGGCAATCCCCGGGCCCTGGTCGCTGATACGGCATTCCAACCAGCCTTGCTCGCTACTGTGCCCCAACCTCACGGTCGTCCCGGAAGGCGAATACTTGATCGCGTTCTCCAGCACGTTGAACAAAGCCCGTGTGAGCAGTGACTGGTCGGCAGAGACCATACCTTCATCCGCTTCATCCAAGTCATGGACCAAATGAATCCCTTTAAGCTGGGCAATCAGTGCCACCTGATCAAAAGCATCCATGACCAACATAGCGAACAGCGTCGGTTGGAATTGGTACCCGTCAGCCTCGGCTTTCGCCAGTTGCACGAAGGATTCGGTGAGGCCCAAGGCACGGCGAACCTGCTGTTCGATCTGGGCGAACACCGGGGACTCGCCGTTATGCACATCCAGCAGCGCAAGGATCGCTGAATGGGGCGCGCGCAGGTCGTGAGAGAGGAACCGCAACATGGTCTCGCGGTGTTGCTGGGCTTCGCGCTCCTTACTCAAATCCGTCAGGCTCAGCAGCCAACCAAGGGCGACATCGCCTTCAGCCGGCAGCAAGGGCGCAAGCTCCATGCGCAGGCTGCGTTGGTGGATGTCCCGAAACTCCACAAGTTCCAGTACCGACAGGGCAGGGCGCACGCCATTGTGCAGCGGCGGGTAGCCCAGGTCGGCCAGTTGCTCCAACAGGTTTTCGTTGACCAGATCGTTGCCGAACACGTCCCGGGCAATGCGGTTGGCCAGCAGGATATTGCCCTTGGGGTCGGTAATCAGGGTTGCCACCGGCAGGCACTCCAGGCCATCGGCCATGAAGCGCCGTGTGTCGCGTGTGCGGCTCACGGCTTGTTCCAGGGCAAAGATACGCGCCTGCAACACATCGCCTTTGCTGGCGGGCGCACGGCGGCGTTCAGGCAGGACTTTGGGTTCGTTGTCCAGCCGCGCCAGTTCCCAGCCGAAATAGGCGAGGATCACACTGAGGCGGCGCCAGTTCCAGATCAGGTAACTGAGCAACAAGCCGATCAGACAGGCCGCAGGCGACCACCAGTGGCCCAGGCGTAATAGGGCTAGGGAGCTGACTAATGCGACGGCCATGCAACCCAGCGTCATCCACAGCGCATAGCGCGGGCGATAGAGCAGCAGGCCCAATAGCAATGCGACCAACGAGGTCGCCATTAAGGCCGCGAGCCAGCCTGGCAGATCAACGATGCTGCGGCCTTGAAGCAAGCCATTCAGCACGTTGGCCTGGATCTCTACGCCTGCCGTAGTGCCCACCGTCGAAGACAGAGGTGTGACGAAACGATCGCCCAACCCGGAGGCTGTCGACCCCACCAAGATCAAACGACCACGTAGTTGCTCGGGAGCGACTTCACCGCGCAGTACGCTGGCGTAAGACACACTGGGAAAATGGGTATGAGGTGCAATAAACGGGATGCGGATAGCGTGTTCCCGATGCCAGTGCGGAGTAATCGATTGCAGAGGCTCGCCTGGCATTTCAGACAACTCGCCACTCATCTCATAGGCCAACCAGGCCAACTGCGGTGCCGTGGCATCAGGCGGGCCTTCACGCAGGTAGAGGCTGCGGACCACACCGTCGGTGTCTGCTTCAACATTGATGTGGCCCACGCCTTTGGCGCATTTAAGCAGGGGCATCATCTGCGTGTCCGGTTGGCTGTAGTTCGCAGCACCTTCACGCACCAGGGGTAGCAAGACATTGCCAGCGTTGCAGACCGACTCGGCCAGGCGTTTGTCATGAGTGGGGTCACCGGGCTCACTGAAGATCACATCGAACAGAATGCCTGCCGGTTGCGCGGCGCTCAGACGGTCGATCAGGTCGGCGTGCAGGCTGCGTGGCCAAGGCCATCGTCCGAGCTTTTTAAGGCTGGAATCATCGATCGTCACCAGCAGGATACGTGGATCGACGGGTAGTGGTGCGAGGCGACGCAGGCTGTCGTATAACGGATTGTTCAAGGCCAGGCCTGGGCTCAGCGACAGGTAGGCGGTGATAGGCAGCAGCAGCAAACCTATCCACAACCACTCGCGCACCAGACCGTGGAACAGGCGCTGGGCATGGGTGGGTTGTCGTTTTTCGGCCTTGCCCCAGAGCATCATTGGTCAACGTACCTGGGCAGTCGGCGGGTAGTAGAAGATGTCATAGACCCCGGTTTCTCCCTCCAGGCCGTTTTCGTCGTAAGCCGACAAGCGCACGTGATAGAACGAGGCTTTGAGCCCAGTGAAGCTCATTTTCGGCGCGCTGGAAAAGTTTTCCTGCTTGATGTTCATAAAGGCTTTGTCGGTGGCGACCTGGGCACGGTAGCGCTGGGCGCCGGGCAATGGCCGAAGGTACAAGCTCCAGACCGGCGCGTCGCCTTTTTGGCCGTCTTGGCCCATGAGCTTAGGTGCGGGAAGCAGCGCCACGGGATTGAGGTCGCCCTGTTTCTTGAAGAGCAGACCTTGGCGGGCGTCAACTTTGATCTCGCCTGTCCGTTCTCGGTTTGCGGCTACCTGACCGTCCAACACTTCCAACAGCGATCGCTCAGCGTCATTGCGCACTCGAAAGTGCGTGCCCCGTACGCCCAGCACACCGACCGGCGTCACGATCTGGAAGCGATCATGATCGCTGGCGCGCTTGATCACATACGCCTCGGCCTGGCCTTGTTCGAGCACCACCTGGGGAATCGACAGTTTCTTCTCCACGCGCAACCGCACCTGGGAGTCAGAGGGCAACACTACGCGGGATCCATCACCGAGCAACAGGCTGACGAACGCCGAAGCCGAGGTCTTCACACCTTCCCGTTCATCAATGGTCATGCCTTCCAGCAAGGGAGTTACCTTGCCCTGGTTGTCGAGTTTCCAGGCCTCACCGGTGAGATGCTGGACCACGGCAGGCAGAGGCTGGGCTCGGCACAGGAAGTCGTCGTCGATATAAGTTGCACGAACCTTTGTAGCAGCACCCGCCGAGCCAATCACCATGATCAACAAAGAGGGAAGGGCACGGCGTAAGCAATTGGAAGGAACAAACATGGCGCTCATAAAGTCAGGTTTCCAGAGGGCATCAGCGCACAGGAGTTTACGGCAGCACATGCGTCGGCTGATCCTTTTCCTTAGGGTCAGGAGCCGGTATCTTTCCCACATTGGTATCGAGGACTTTCAATGGGTCAACCGCTCATTGATCCCAGCGTATAGAGAGATCCGAGGGGTCGATGAATCTGCGCACAATTCTTCAGATTCAAAAACCGGCCGACGGCTGCCGCACTCTTCAAATGAAAGGACCCACCCATGCGTGTCGCAATACTGGATGACGAACCCGCCGAACTGCGCCGGGTGGAACAGACACTGCGACAAATCCCCAGTACCGCAGAACAGCCTTGGTCCCTGCATTGCTTTGAACGTGGCGAAGACCTGCTCCGCCAACTGCGCCGGGAAACCTTCGACCTGCTGATACTCGACTGGCAATTGCCGGATATCACCGGGATCGCGTTGCTGCGCTGGACCCGCGAACACATGGAGTCGCCGCCCGCCGTCATCATGCTCACCAGCCGTGATGCCGAGAGCGACATCGTCACCGCGCTCAACAGTGGCGCCGATGATTACGTCAGCAAACCTTTCCGTCCTAATGAATTGAAAGCACGGGTCACGGCGGTTCTGCGTCGGCATGGACTGCAAAAGTCTGCCACCCACGAAGTGCAGAGTTTTAATGACTTGACCTTTGATGATGCTGAATTGACCGTGACCCGCGCGGGCAAACCGATCAACCTCACGGAGCGTGAGTACCGTTTGGCTAGCTGCCTGTTTGCCAACCTGGCACGCCCCCTTTCTCGCGAGTACCTCTACGAGCGGTTCTGGACCCATGAAGAAATGGTGTCCTCGCGGCCGCTGGATACGCATATCTACCGGCTAAGAAACAAGCTCGGGCTGACCGCGGATCGGGGTTGGCAGTTGCTGACCATCTATGGATATGGCTACCGCTTGGAAAGTGTCGCAGCGGCGTCCCAAGCCTGATCCGTTGATGTTCCACGTGGAGCATTTTCAAAACCAGTGATTTTTACCCAATAAAAAAGGCCAACGTCTAAACGTTGGCCTTTTTAATCTGACGGGCTTACCGGGATGTAGGTGGGCAAAGTTAACCGACTTTGACAGATTGAAATATCAGAGGTATACGGCACGTTTGGGCAAAGTTAATCTTCCTATTGGAAGAAGTTAAAGTGCGGAAACCTATTTTCGGCCAAAGTTAGACGCCATGGAAATGAACAACGATTTTAAAATTCGGTTAATTGACAATTTGTCAAAAGAGAATATAAATTAAACTATATAACTCACTTATTCAAGTACGTCTTAGTAAGTTAATACCAGTCTATTTTGGCAACTTTTAACTGCCAGCCCTGACACCCACCTCCAACCTATGACTGTACATAAATACAGCCATGTCAACTGATCCATGATCCTCTAAGCTCGCCGAAAGCATAGAAGAGGAGCCGCTGCTCAGTCTGGGTAGATACTCCTGCTCCGTCACCATCACGTAATAAAGCATCGCTAGGCTGAATCGAATGGGCCAGCCTTCTCTGGTCTAGAGGAGGCCTATTGCCCTCTCCATCCATACGGACAAACTCAACAGACCGCTCTGATAGCTTGATACCAGCTGCAGAGTACGTTCGCATGTCCACTGATCACCAACGGTACTCCACCGAAAACCAATCAGCAGCCATCCATGCATACGCAATGAGCCATGGCATGGAAATCATTACAACTTACCGAGACGAAGGGAAAAGCGGCCTGGACATCGGCGGTCGTGATGCTCTGCGCAGGCTGCTAGACGACGTCCAGACCGGACATACCCAATTCCAGGTCATTCTTGTCTATGACGTCAGTCGCTGGGGACGCTTTCAGAACACGGACGAAAGCGCCCACTATGAGTATCTTTGCACTAGCTCAGGCATCAAGGTTGTGTATTGCGCAGAGCCATTCGAAAACGACGGTTCGCCTTTGGCAACAATTTACAAAGGCATCAAACGATCTATGGCAGGGGAGTACAGCCGAGAGCTATCCCAAAAAGTTTTCGCTGGTCAGTGCCGCCTGGTCGAAAAGGGTTTTCACCAAGGTGGGCCAGCAGGATATGGATTACGTCGTGCATTGATCGACGAGAAAAACGAATTCAAGGCAGAACTATCAAGGGGCCAGCAGAAGAGCATCCAGACCGACAGGGTCATTTTGATTCCTGGGCCCGAGGCGGAAATTGAGGTGGTTCAGCGCATCTACCATCAATTCGTCCACGACAAAATGAACGAACGTGAGATCGCCAACGCACTGAACGCTGAAGGACTGATCACCGACTTTAACCGTCCTTGGAGCCGGGGTAGCGTCCACCAAGTGCTGACCAACGAAAAATACATCGGTAACAATGTCTACAACAAAACGTCCTCCAAGCTACGTAAACGCATCAGTCGCAACCCACCCGACAGGTGGGTTCGCTGTGATGGAGCATTCCAGGGAATTGTCTCGCTAGAGGTGTTTGCGGTCGTTCGCGAAATAATCTTGCAGCGCTCACATCGCCTGGACGATGCGCAAATGTTGGAACTGCTTCGTACTCTATTGAACCGGGCGGGTTTACTGTCCGGAATGCTCATCGATGAGCAGGACAACATGCCGTCTAGCACTACCTATGTAAGCAGATTCGGCGGGCTTTTACGTGCCTACACACTCATCGGTTATACACCCGACAGAGACTATCGATATTTGGAGATCAATCGCTCCATAAGACAGCTGCATCCGAAGGTTCTTGAAGATGTTGTCAAACACCTGAAGCAAGTCGGAGCCCAAGTCGAGCCCAATGCTGACAATGACCTACTGACCGTTAACGGTGAGTGGACGGCGTCCGTGGTCATAGCGCGCTGCCAGGCGACACCTACAGGGACTCTTCGCTGGAAGCTCAGATTCGACAACAGCCTGGCGCCTGACATCACGATTGCTGTCCGCATGGAGCACGCAAATCTTCAGGTGCGGGACTATTACCTGGTTCCCAGTATAGATATGGGGGCATGGCCACAAAAAATGGCCGAGGAAAATAGCCCTTTAATCGACAGCTACCGCTTCACAACGCTGGATGTTCTTGATGGGCTTGCTGCCCGTTGCTCCCTGAAGGAGGCTTGCCGATGACCGTCCCATCAACTTCACGCGAACGTGTCGCACTAATTCCTATAGCACAAATTCATATCCTGAACCCTCGAACGAGGAATAAGAAGGTTCACCGCGAGCTCATCGAAAATATCAAAACGGTGGGCCTCAAACGCCCCATCACATTAAGTCGAAAAGCCTCGCCGCAAGGCGCGCTCAACTATGACCTTGTGTGCGGACAAGGCCGTCTAGAGGCGTTCCTAGCACTGGAGGCCACAGAGATTCCAGCGTTTGTGATTGATGCTGTCGAAGAAGATTGCCTTGTAATGAGTTTAGTAGAGAACGTAGCTCGAAGGCAGCATCGCCCGATAGATCTCATGAACGAGGTTGGACGCTTGAAGGAAAGGGGCAAGACAGACGCAGAGATCGCAATAGTAATTGGCAGCACCGCATCATGGGTCAGTATGATTGTTGGGCTGCTGGAGCGCGGTGAAGAAAAACTCCTGTCAGCTGTCGAAACCGGTTTAATCCCTTTAAGCATGGCAACCGACATCGCCCGAAGCAGTGAAAGCGACATCCAAAATTTGCTCACTGATGCCTACGAGCGTGGAATAAGAGGAAAGAAAATAACAAAGCTGCGACACCTTTTAGAGCTCCGAGCCAAGAAAGACAAATTTGTGCGGGGGAGCTCATTAGGTGTCAGCCAGAATAAAAAGAAAAGACTGACGCCCGCAGACTTGAGACGACTATTCGAACGGGAGGCCGAACGACAGCGCTTAATGGTAAAAAAGGCAGCCTTTACCCACGACCGGGTTGTTTTCGCCATTCAAGCGATTAAAGAGCTCTTATCCGTCAGTGACTTCGAAAAGCTACTCTCTGCAGAGCATCTGAATTTGATGCCAAAGCTGATACAGACTCGGCTTCAGAATGGAGGGCAGTTGTGATGTCTGACCAAAGACTTGAGCCTACTCACGCTCAGCCGACCCACCTTCCGAAAAATGCCTTTTTGGATGAGTGCGTTCGAGTCGAAGTGGCCAATATTCTGCCCCTGAAAATCTCAAGGCCTGCGGTAAAAGAAAGCCTCAAATACCAGCAAATTTTAGCATCAATCCAGGACGTCGGCCTGGTCGAACCACCCGCTGTAACACCAGTACCTGGACGTGGTGGACATTACTTTCTGCTAGATGGCCATCTACGCATTGAGGCGCTGAAAGACCTAGGAGAGTTGGAAGTCGACTGCCTCGTGGCAACCGACGACGACACCTACTCTTATAACAAACGTACCAACAGAATATCTGCCGTTCAAAGCAACAAAATGATAGTGCGGGCAATGGAGCGTGGAGTCTCTGCGGAGCGGCTTGGCAAAGCGCTTGGATTATCACCGCAGACCATCAAGCAAAAATTTCGGCTGCTGAATGGCATTTGCGCTGAGGCGATTTCGCTTCTGGGTGATACGGACTGCCCAGCGAATGTTTTCAACCTCCTGCGGCAGATGAAACCACTGAGGCAAATTGAAGCGGCTGAATTGATGATTGGGAATAGAAATCTTTCTGTACTGCTCGCTAAAGCACTTTTGGCTGCCACACCTTCAGACCAGTTGGCAGTACCGAGAAAAAACCAACCTGATCAACAGATCTCTGCCGAATCAATCGCTCGCCTTGAGCGCGAGCTTGCCGCACTGCAGATGCAGATCAAAACAGTGGAAGAAGACTACGGGCCTGATGTCCTACATCTCACTGTCATTAAAGGCTACCTGGCCAAGCTTCTTGCCAACGCTGCTGTCGTTCGGTGGCTGGCTAGGCACCAACCTGAGTTCCTGAAAGAGTTCCAATCCATCGCCGAGTTGACCGAGCTACCTTGGGGAATTCACGAATCAGATGCTGCCCAACTGGAGCCGGCTGTCGAGGCACAAGAATAATTTCACGTGATCAAGCGACGGTGGGAATTTATATGTCGAGGTTGAACCGCTGATCTGGCGCGACAAACCTGACCACTCAAGCTTGAAACAGATCCATTGAACTCGAACGGTCTTCAAGACGATAACCCATCGCTCGATACCCGCTTTGGCGCTTTTCCCACATCCGCATCAACGCTGGATGCCCGGCATCGATAAACTCGATTATGCGCACATTGGATTTACTCGCATGCTCTCGATGCAAACGCCCTGCGTACTGCTGCAGTGTGCCTTTCCAAGAAATGGGCATTGCAAGCACCAAAGTATCCAATGGCGGATGGTCAAATCCCTCACCTATGAGCTTGCCAGTGGCCAATAGCACTCGAGGAACATCCGGTGGTAGGGCGGCCAACTCATCTGTCAGGGCTATGCGCTGCTTTTTCGACATACGTCCATGCAAGGTAAATAGATTCTGCACACGACCAACGAGTGCCGCCTCGATGACGCTCAGGTGATCAGTGCGCTCTGTCAGCACCAGCACTTTACGTCCTTGATTGAACGCCTTTTCGACTTCAAGCGTGACCCGCTCTGTGCGTTCAATATTCTCAGCAAGGTGCCGGAATACATCTTGAATACCAGCTCCCTCGGGTAGGTTGATCGGAGCTGCTAACAGCAGAGTTTCCACCATCAAATCATCAGGAGCACTGGTTGGCCTGCTCGCCGTATGTCGAATCGGCCCACACTGCATAAATATGATGGGGTGCTGACCATCACGGCGTACCGGTGTAGCTGTTAGCCCAAGTACATACTTTGCCCGAACATTTTTCAGGATTGCTTCAAACGAAAATGCCGATAAATGATGGCATTCATCAACTATGACCTGCCCGTAGTTTTTCACCTGTTCGCTAACTTGACCCTGCCTCGATAGGGACTGCATTACGGCTATATCAATAATCCCCGTAGGCTTGGCTTTTCCGCCGCCGATGGTGCCGACTACACCTTTACCGAGACTAAGGAACGCCTGCAGTCGCTCTTGCCACTGGCGAAGCAGATCCGTTCGATGCACAAGCACGAGCGTATTCACACCGCGACGCGCGATCAATGCAGCAGCGGCCACGGTTTTACCGAAAGCTGTCGGGGCACAAAGGATACCAGCATCATGTTGTAGCATCGCCGTTACAGCAGCCTCCTGATCCTCCCGCAATGCACCGACGAAGTTCAGGTTGATGGGCTCGCCACCAAAACGCTCATCCTCAATGATCGGAGCAATGCCGTTTTCCTTCAAAAGCTCTAACACGACATCTAGGCAGCCACGGGGTAGGGCGATGTGCTTGGGGAAGTTATCTGCACAACCGATGATGCGGGGCTTGTTCCAAACCGACAGACGCATCGCCTGTGCCTTGTAGAATTCTGGATTCTGAAACGCAGCCAGCCTGACCAACCGATTAGCCAACGCCTGGGGCAATCCTTCTTTTTCAAAGTAAATCAGGTTTGCCAATGTAACCGTTAAAGATGCTGGCATTGGGCAAGATAGTCTTTGTTCACTTGGGTTCTTCCAAGGCTCTTGCTCGTCCTCCTCAGCAACGAACGTTACATCCAAAGGATGAGCGTGGCCCGTCGCACATACGATGGCCGGATCAATATCCTCCACGGCCATAGGCTGGATGCTGGCCAGGAATGCCCATTGATCAACATACGGTTTAAGTTCGTCGTCAACAAAGACACTGCATCCGTACTCGCGAGCTTTCTTCTGCAAAGGCAGCGCAATCAAGTTGCCAAAACCACCTTTCGGCATCCTGTCCTGGTTCGGGAAAAGTCGGTCATACGAACTCAGCTTCAGCTGTCGAGTTCGAGCGCAGGTATGACTAATGATCGCCGTGCCCAGTCGCCGGGCGTCCTGAGCTGTGACAGCCCTCGCAAAGAATACCCAAGCATGAGCTCCATTACCGGAGCGCGAGATTTCCAAAGCCACGGGTACATCCAGCTCTCGACAGGACTGGGCGAAACCTAGCAAGTCATCGCGCCAGTCGGCCTCGTCGAAATCAACAGCAAGGAAGTTACATGTGTCGTCGGTGAGTAAGGGGTAAACGCCTGCGACTATCTCGCCCGCCAGGTGCCGATACAGCACCTGTTCATCCAACGGCACTAATTGACGGTGGCTGCACTCTCCACACTTGATTTTGGGCTTCTGACAAACACCCGGACGCCATTCATTCGCACAAGCTGGCGAATACCCTGCCTTTCCGGCTTTACTCTTCCAGCGCTGGGGGAATACATCAGTACGTCCTAGAAACAAGCGCTGAAACAGCTTCAGTTTCGCCTTGGTTCCAAGACTCTGTGTGGGTAGCTCGACTACAGAAACAGGTGTGGCAGGCACCGCTGCTGGCAGTCGCCATTCAATAGCGTTGGCCTCCAGCAATGCAATCAATCGAGCATTTTCTGCCTGGAGCTCTACCAGGAGATCAGAGTCAGTCATGGAGTCGATTTTCATACCTGTACAAACCACAATGTCTCAGTGTCAGGACTACAACGTGTATCAAAAGCTTCAGTAGCCCTCGGCCCATTCTCGACAGGGTATGACAAGCCAGTCGCAACGAGCTATCTCTGCCAGCCAAATCGCTCCGCTAAATAGCGCCCCTAGAAAAGTAATCTACCACGTGCGCAGCATCCATAACGCAGGGCACGCGTCGACGAAAATTTGGGGACGACTCACAGGGTTACGCTGAATAAAGCAGGATTTAACCTCTGGTATACGCACTGCACAATGCTGTTCGAGTCCGCTGTCGACAAACGAACTTGGGCCAAATGCTCCCGCTTCGGGCGAGAAAGATTACTCCACTCTTGTCTGCACAGGCTGGTGCAAGGTGGTGAGTGCTAATGATCGCCTGTTTTCGCCAGCGCGGTTCCTATTGTAAGTGCCTGGGGGTGGGGTAAAAGCCACCGGTCAGTACCTTCAAAAAGTCGTTAAGTGACTGCCGACCATTGTTACCTTTGAACGTGACGATTACATAGCAACTGCCGCTGGCGGTAAGGAGTATCCAGTAAGGGCTCCTGTGCGCCATCAGGTGGATATCAGAGGTGCGAATGCGATGCCCGTCTTCAAACCGTCCTGCACCTGCACGAGTATGCTTATGCACCACACCGACCGCAGAACACGCCACAATCTCGACTTCTGTCAGGAAGGCGGTCACTGCCATACCGCTGAAATGCCGCTCTGCCGCCGCGAGCCGGAGCTCACCGAAACCTGTTGAGGTTGTCATGTCAGATTCCCTGCCAATGAGGTGGGTAGGCCAGGCAAGGCCCGGTCTAGAACACCTTTACCACTGTCGCCAACTCTGCTGATTTACGAGTGCCAGGGCCCAGCAGAAAATACGCGGTGTTGCGGGTCTGAAAGCAGAAACCATCCGAGAACGACACCATTGGAGTAGTACGCACCCAGTCTCCCGGCTTCAGCCGTCCTTGGCTGTCCATGACCACCTCGTGCGCATAGATCATGACGGGGAGACGAGCATCACGCTCCAGCGCTTCCAATAGTGATGGCGGCATCAACAGATCAATCCAGATCCATTGCCTGACTAAACAATACGGCGCATGACCGAAACGCAGCTGGGCGAGTGCTATGGCTTCTTCATCGGAAACATTGTGGCCGAGCATCGAAATGCCCTCGCCATACAACAGCTCTGTGATCGCATCCAAGTTTTTCATGACCGGTAACCTCCGCTGAGCATGTGCATCGTCGACGCCCTGCCAGGCGCATACGTTAAGCATTCGATCTGGTGGCACGACTACCTTAGCCGGGCCGATTCTCCGCCCCGAACAACCCGTCCGCGAGATCCGCCATAGTCAAACAACGAGTTTTCGTCCCCATACTCGCGCCGTTAGCTTTTCGAGGACTGTCGCCGGCAGGACGCCCCAACGCTAATTTGATCAGGGCATCTGTCGATATCAAGGCACCGCGCTGAGTACCTTCAGACGTCACGTGGCCGCCCCTTACCATGGCGCCTTTACTTGCCAAAGAGTTGGTTAGGTGTACTGACTTACTGCCCAAGCGCTCGGCAACTTCTGCGACCACAATGTGCGTGGAGAGAAACATCAGCAGATCCACTACCGAAATGAACACCCTGCGGCTTCTGCCCAAGGACTCAACGCGGGCCCCCAAATGACCTTGTTCCACCCAGGCTTTGATGTTCTCGTGCTTCCAGCGAGTCATCTTGGTGAGATCCGTAATGGTCAGCTCAAACAAGGCAGAGTCTTGTCGCAGATGCCCCAGGATTTCTTCCTGATCGAATCCAAAGGCTGCTAACCCCTGTACTTCAAGAGTTCTTGATACTGGCTTGATCTGACCAGTGAAAATCAGCCGATAGACTTCACAGGCTTGGTGGTAGGAGAAGCGCTTAGCGCTGATGTCTTCAATCCCGAGGGTTGTGTGGCAAACCACAGGCACCGGCGCTTCGGCGAGCACGTCGATCAGGCGTTGGACATCCTTCTTTAGAAATTCCCCTTTAGCGAACAGGGGTCTGTCGCTTTCCGGCACTCGATTTAAGGTTCCCGATTCCAGTAGGCGCGCGCGCACCCGACGAGTGATGTTGAGGATACGGAGCAAATCCTTGCTGGTGACGAGACCTTCTGCAGCCTGCTGGAGCGCCTCAACTGCTGAGCGGTCGATTAGGCAGAAGTCGACCAACGCCCCCTGTATGACCTTCCCAGGCAACTGGCCAGTCTTCACGTACGACATGATTCGGTCGGGCGAAGAACCAAGCAAACGGGCAGCTTCATTAGCGGTAAACGTAGCCTTTAAGCCCAATAGCTCTGCGCCGATATACTTCATTTTTCGGTTGATCGGAGTATGGGCATGGCCGAGGATGATATCGGTAACGATGGCCCGTAAGGGTGCGTAAGCTGCGGAGTTGAACGAGGCGTTCAGCTCTCTGTACCAAGCCCCCAAATGACGAATGAATTGCCTGGAGTCTGCCTGGTTCGCAGCCTGTACCTTTGCTAGCACAAATGTCCGAAATCCAGTCAATAAATCCTGAGCCATCACATAACAAGCCTGATTGATCTCAACAGCACGTTTAAAATCAATGGCCACATTTTTCCTGTGTGGCACCTTCAAGGTCAGATTGGCGAGAAACAGCAGGAATCTGTCGATGTCCTGCGGGACACCCGGCGCATGGTTCAAACCTGAAAGCACCTGCTGATTCTCACCGGTGCGCAGGAGGATCGATGAAATCAGGAGGTTGGCGGCATCGGCTGGCAGCGCGGTCGCTAGTGACAGATCGCATCCGCAACCGCATTGAGACACGGCACCCCGATTTAATTCCAACGACGATTCACATGCCGGGCACTCGGCGATGAGCAGTACCTGATGCAGCGGACAGGCCGTAAATAGCTGATGATGCCACGCCTGGCGGATATGACCTGATAGCTGCAGGCACTCCGGACAGACGGGGACAAGCTTTCTCAGGAATAACCCAGCAGCCATCGATCCTTCTACAGCAGGAAACGCTGCCAAACGATCAAGCCGTTGCGCATCTAGCCCATGGTACTGCGCTATGGCAGACCGCTCCCCATCGGTGTAACGGCTTTTTAGCCGTACACCGGGCGGTCGCAAAAGGGCATGGGTAGACCCAAGAAAGTTCTCCTCCGTCAGTCTCAACAGATAGCCGTTGAGGCTTTCGTCAGATATGTCATCGTTTGGTATGAACGCCAGCATTGTTTTTTCCCCTTAGATGCGCACGCCGGCTTCTTGCATGACCTTCGCATAAACCAAGGCCATGTGTTCAACCAAGACAGGTTGCTGAATGTCGAAGGGATTGAAGTCGATCAGCCGACCCATCACGGCGCGTTGATAGGCCAAAGTAAACGCTTCATAGCCTGCTACCTTGTCGGCTTGCCCAACCAGTTGCACCTCGCCGAAAAGCTTGTGGATCAGCCCATACCGACCTGCAGAGGCCAAGTACATGCGGCGAGCAAACTCCGCATCATTAAACGCAAACGTGTCCCAGCCATTCTCAGACAGGTGCTCCAGTGCGCTGCCCAGCGCGCTGCGGAAATGCTTGTAATCCGTGCCCTGCCATTGATATGGGTAGTATTCGATGGGGCTCAGGGCTCGATCAGCCAATTGTTCATTTTCCTTGAACAGCCCGAGCAGGGTCGGTAGTCCCGCCAGCACGATGCTGGCTCGCGTCTGATCAAAAATCAGCTTGATGAAGTCAGCAGCCGCACGCACTGTCGTGCGTCCACTGCGCTCCAGCATGTGTTGCGTCTCGTCGAAAATGAGCAGCCGCGTCGACTGCTTGTTGACCGCTTTGATGAAGGCATCGGTCGCCAACACATGGTTCCTGAACAGCGCGGTACTCATGCCGATGCTGACCAAACAGGCATCCGGCAAAGCCCGCCCGGTGAGATGTTTGGGACTTACCACATAGATAATTTTGCGGTGTCCCAAAGGTTCACTGGTTGTATGGCTAGCGATGATACTTGCCAACAACTTCGACTTGCCGACGCGGGTGGGCCCGACGATGGGCAGGATCTGTGGATCACCGCTCTCCGTGCGCGCCAAGGCGCATTCAATTTCAGTCTGTACGACGTTAAAACGGTGATGACAGACTAAAGGGTTCATCACTTGGTTCATGGTTGTGCCCTGCGCGGCGCGGGTTCAAAATCATCCTCACTGGAGTCGTCCGCCTTTGGCGATACGAAAGCATCTAGTGGTTGGGAGGTGTACTTTTCGAGCTGGCCTGCTATTTCGGCCTTCTCCGAGACTTTTTCGCGCTCACGCAATGCCTTGTTGTTAGCCTTGATTTTTGGACGCCGCTGGCTGTCAGCCGTGAACTGGGCGAGCATTCGGGCATACACGCGCTGATAGTCGTGTCCATTCATCTCAGCGTTGCCACCCGAATAAGCCTTCTTCAACATCTTGGCCACCACGAATGACACCTCTGGAATACCGACGGTTTTATTGTGAAGTCGGATCAGGCTGCCATCGTCAGGATGCACAGCAAAGATCGCGGTGCAATCTTCGGGGTTGTACAAGATGTCGATGGTGCTGATGGCACGCTCGCGCGCCAATGCGGCCATAGCTTGGCTATGGAATTGAAAGCCTTCAAAGTCGACGCCGTAGTGTTGAAGCTGGCGAGTATCCCTGTTCACCTCAAGAAGCAACTTCTTCAGTTGATCGAGGGAGGGTGGCGGCACTGGCAGGAAATTAGACAAGGCCTCATCCATCGCCATTTTGGGGGTCATGGGCTTGCCATATCGAAAGCCAAGCTTCTGATTTGGACGGTGGATGTAGACGTCGGCAACGAATGTCACGATGTGCCGGTAGATCTCTTCGATTGAGTAACAGGCCTCAGCCTCGGCCTTGGCATGACGATTTTTGATTCGTTTGTCCTGGCTCTGCTTAGCACCCGGCATTTTGGTGAAAACACCGTCGTCGGATGCCTTGAAGAATGACTCCACGTGCGGCTTGTCGTCGCCTCGGGCAATCCGGGCGTACTCGATCTGAATCCCCAAGCGCCGTACGATGCCCAAAGATAGGTCGGAAAAATTCTCTGACGCATTGTCGAGAACCACTGTGGAAATGCCGCAAGGCTGCACCCAGTCCGTTACGATGCCGAAACGGTCTTTGAACGCCTGGTCTTTCGGCGCCAGAAAGAACTCGAACACTTTCAACAAGGTGTATTCGCTTGGCTTACCGCCGCTAACATACACGGCGACAGGGTATGAAGCATGTGCACAAACCATGGCGTACATGGTCAGCTCGGTATAGCGGTTACCGAATTCGTCGCGGCAATACACATCCAATGTCTTAGCGTCGATTTCAACACGCTCGAAGGGCTGCTTCACGTCATAACGCCGGACAGCCTGACGATTCCAAAGATTGAACGTGCGAGGATCAAGGCGCCCCTCTTTCACCAAAGAGCTGGGCAATTTCTGGAGAAGACGACTGATCGTCTTTCGATCAATCTGCTCTTCAGCCCCTGACTCTTGGCAGAGGTCTTTCAGCTCTTGATTGATCATCGTCGTCACGGACGACAGATTCACTTTATCGTCTTTCATGAACGTCTGAATCAGGACACGTTCCGCGACCTCCTTTGCTCCGGATTTTTTCGCCCACCCGGAACCGCCCCGGCGACTGAAATTTGGGATAAGTCCTTCGTACCCATGACATTTGAATTTGCGCCGGTAATTCTGGATGCTTTTGTTCGAAGGCCTTTTGTGCTGGTGGAGTAAACAAAATGCATCCACACGCTCATTGCAGGCTTGATCATCCAGAGATTGGGCGTCAAGTGATACTAGGAGCTCGATCAGTTTCTGACGAAAGTCGGCTTCCTCTTGCTCGGTTTTAGACCAAGAGCGCTTTGTAGCCTCGACTTTCCGACCAGGCAATGCAATGTCACCAGAGGCGACCTGATTATAAAAGGCTCGAATATCGACAGCGCGCTCAACACCACCCTTCGCCTCGAGAACGATGTCCCCCAACAGTGGCTTGATGGCCTTGATAACGTAGCAGGTGTCCTGCCATACGACAGCTTGCCCTGCCTCTAAATTAGAGTTCATAACGAATCACCTCAAAGGCTTCCAACGAGCCAAATGCAGGCGCAATTTCAAAATCCATCAGCTCGAACTGGTGTATCTCAAGGTCAAATTTGACAACCCCGAGTAGCACCCCCGCTGCGAGCTGGTAGTTCGCCGGTAAGCCTGTATCCAGGATTTGGCGGACAGGGCCTTTGAGGCGGTCGGGAGTAAGTGCTTGCAAAGGAGCGGCCCACTGCGAGAGAGCAGCCGATGCTTGTGTTAAATAGGGTATGAACAGCTGAACATTTCTGAGGTAGTGACCCTTAAAGTCATCTTCAGAAAGAACGATGAAGCGCATGCCTTTACTCAGCAGGGCACTTCTCACCAACCTCAGGAACTCAGTTTGCTCCTCCACAAAAAGACGAGGTTTTACTTCCACGACAACCTGTAGCTCGTCCAGGAGGACAGAAAAATCAGGCGTGTAATACATCGTGCCCTGAGGTTTGATCAGGTGCTTCTCTGATAACAGATCACCCGTTGATAAATCGAGTGTGAACGGTTGTGCCCGGTAGGAGCGAACTCGGGGATCCAGCTCGAACACCTGAGCAACGGATTGCTCAAGCCGAGACTCCACTCGGATTTCGACATTGCCATTTTTTGCCGAGCACATGACATATGCCCTGCGCGAACGCCTGACCCGTTTTGCAACGTCTCGGCTGAAAGCATGGCTTTTACTGTCAGACTTCATTGGTACACTTCACCAAATAATTGAGCTGTTAGGTATAGCCCGAGGTCGATAAACTGTCAAGATTTGGTGATGTGTACTCAAAGGACACATCTGGACTACACGGTTAGCTTGGGGATTGAAATGGGTAGGCAGGCACGCCAACACTGGTACACGCTATACAAAAATGTGCAGGCGCAATTGGATGCCTACCAGGGAAACGACAGCATCAACCTGCTGATCCGAAAACTCGCAGACGAGCAGGGGTACGACGCCAAGGTCGTTTCGCGAATGCTGAAAGCCGGCAATTTCCTGGATCGTATTGCAGGGCCATGTTCCTCTGAACAGGTGGGCTGCGGTTACGCTCACATTGAACAGCTTGAACGACTACACCAGCTCAAGAGTGAAGTAGCTTTGTCACTTGTGCAAAGCACGCTCGCTAACCAACAGACTTTGCTCGACCTTCGCAATATTACAGAAGGTCATGCGAAAAGCGTGGGCACGCCCACCACCACCAGTCGTGCCCGCGCTCGCTCCCGAGTCGCCGAGCACGAACGTCGGTGCGGCGAGTTGCTGGAGATATCGGGGCCAGACTTTTTCGGTTATCCCGAAGGAGAAATGATAAAGGCCGTTCATTCTGATTTATTCAATCAGTTCTTCATGATCCAAGTGGATGGGCACCCCAAGGCAGCCATATTTATAAGGGTGGGAGATACTTCGCGAAAAGAGGAGAGAGCTGCCGCAGACTTGCTCAAGCTGGCTAGCTTGGCTCGAACGTATTTTGAAAAAGTATGGTACGTATTTCCTCATGGCTCGTCCCTTGTTCACGAACTCGCTTTTTATGCGCATAGTATGAATTCTTTTAGAAAATGGCTTTTCTTGGGCACCCTCAACGAAGAAGCATCGCTGATTGAGCCATTCCATAATCTAGGAAAAACGGTTGAGCGGGAGCTTTTCGGATGGTCAGACCCATTAGGCTGGGAGGGTTTTAGCCTGCCAAGTAAACGGCGCGCAAGTGGCTCATTCCGTCCCGTCAGCAATGAAACCTCCAAAAAAGCCTAATTGTTCGGCCAGCGCGATTACCGATGGGCACCACAGGCAGACTGAAACGGCCACGATATTTTTTACAGCCGTCCTGACTTCCACCAAATGGTATGGGCAACTGCCTGCCTTCTGTCACAAATTGCGGGCGTATGGAAGCAGGCCGTGATAGCTTTTAGCCATTCGCTAAAGGGAAATCACGAATGGTGGAGCAAGGAAAAGCTCAAAGTAATTTTGAAGAAGCACTAAGCACCTTAACTGGGAGGTGCTATTTTGCAATTTAGACTGATCTCTGCATTCCTAATATTTATCGGCTCTTATACGCCACTGGCGATAATTCTCGCGATCCAAAATATTCCATTCGACTGGTGGTCTCGCTCTTTTTGCGCGCCTAGAGAACTTGTGGCATTGACCTGTGCGATCAACCCATTTAAAAATCCGATACTAGCAATAGCATTCATTATATTAACAATAAGCTCTGCCGCTTTAGCAAGTGAGCTATTCAAACGAATTAGCTTCCCCCACTGCATTGAAGTAGTTTCCGTTAAAGCAGTGCCCAATGAAATTATCAACTATACATTTCCTTATGTCGTTTCGTTTATGGGCATTAGCTATTCAGAGCCAGAAAAGTTGTTAGGATTTTTCATATTTCTTTTGTGGATGTTTGCCATCACCTATAAATCTGGACAAATAATCATGAATCCCCTCCTGCTGATTTTCGGGTGGAATCTCTACGAGGCCAATATCAAAATCAATGGTGTGACGCGAGTGGTGAAGATCTTGAAAAAAGATTCTTTCCCTCCAGGGCATTATAAAGCACAAACTATTCAAGATTTCTATATCTGCAAGGAGTAGCCATGAAAGCGCACTTTGACAGTTTCAAAAACTTTAACTATACCGACTCTACCGTGCACCTGTGGATATTTAAGAAAAGCACCACAGATCGAAAATTCAACACTGCTTACGTTCAAACAGATGCCAAAGTAAACCTCCTTCTTAAAAATGTGCTTATCCGAGAAGCAAATCGTACGACCGAGTTCGCGCAATACTCTTACCTTGCTCAAACTAATGAAAATAGTTGTTTAACTGCCCCGGCTCTCGCAACCAATTTTTCGCTACTAAAATTGCAGGTGGATCGCCCCGAGCCTGAGTGCGCGGTAACCTCGGTCGAAGAACTAAAGGGTGCTCAAGGTTACGTAGTCAAATTTTCTCATAATGGGCAGACGATCTATGCTGTAAAGCGCTCGACCGCTTCATGGAAAACGTCATACCCCAATAAATTCATCAATATGATTTTCAGTAATGGTGAGCTCTCAGCTGCTGAGGACAATGGTTTCACTATAGAAAAAAACTTTGACTTTTACTGTTCAGTGGACACCTTGCTTATCACCTCTAAGCGCGCATTCGAATCATTAATGCAGTACAAAGAAGCTTACAAACAAGCCTTCACGGTTTTGCAAACTAACGCTGATTTCTCAAATTTATTTTCTGACATCACCCCCCTTGTAGAGTACATAGGAACTAACTCCACGCAATTACGACGCATGGCCACGATTGAGCAAAAATCTCTTTATTCCAATCCTGGCTTTATAAACAGCTTAAAACAGGTTAATACGCTTAGGAACTGGGGAATGAATTTTGATCAAGTCAACGGCAAGATTGTTGTCTGCAACTTAACAGCACCTACAATTCTACAAGTCCTATTGGATCACCGTCTGATGAGTGAAGTCACGAGTAATATTTACGACGTACCTGATGCCGTACAAATTTAACCCTACGAGAGATCCAGGAGCACCACTTAGTAAATACCAGCCTGTCCACTGGCGGCGCTAAAATTCGGAGGGCGGAAACCGACTGGCGCGCCGCTTACTTTTCCTTCTACTTAACGACGAATTGCTTTAGTTTTTCTCGAGAAGCAATAATTTGCTCACGAAGCTCTTCTGGATCGATGTACATCGCGCCTTCCGGCGTAACGTGCAAGGTTTTAAGTTTTTTGGCGGCATCAATGAACGCTTGTTCACGGCGCTCCCAGTAGGTGAGTTGTCGAGGTTTTCTGAACCAGCCCATACTGAGACCCTCCGTACGATTTCATTCAACGTAGCATTGCCAGCCCTCGGCGACACACCGGTCGTCAGTTACTAGGATTCCACCAGAACAGTCGAGTGCTATACAAGCAGCCTACGCCCCTTGAATAGTAGCCGATTGAAAAGCTGAGCGTGACTAGGAAAATACCGCCATTCGCGACCACAAGGAGGTGCTGATGTGTAATGCCTGGAATCATCCTAAAAACTGCAGTTGTGGTTGGGGCGGTGATGGACATATGGGGCGATCCATCAATACCTTTAGCGCGCCATTGGCCCCCAGCGGCTGGTTCATTTCATTTACCAATACCTACCACAGCTACGTCAATCCCAACGCCAGCTGCCCAGTGTGCGGGGCGGCGGTGTTCTTTTATCAATCGGCCAGGGGTGGCCGAGTTTTCTTCGACGAGTTGGGCCCGCCTTGGCCTAAACATCCCTGCACCGACACTAGCAGCCGACCAGGTAAAGCTCCTGCCACAGGTGAGCCAACCACCTATGCTTGGCAGAGCGCCGGCTGGCAACCGTTCATTATCGAAGCGGTCACAGGCATCGACAAAAGCTACCTCAAGCTGACCGGAACTCGTCAGGGACAGCACCTTTCCCTCTACCTGCGGCGGGTCGTGGCGCACCATCAACATCATCAGGTGCTGTCCGAGCATAACCTGGCGCAGATTAAAGCCATAAGCGACGGTCACTTTCTGCTGTCGATTCTGCTCCCGCAGGGCTCGCCAGTCACCCTCGACGTGTACAGCCTGCTTGCTCAAGCGAGAGATGGGCGAAGTACAATGGCTGAGTCGGCGAAACCCATCCCTGCAGATAAGCGAACTGCCTCGTTGATTAAGATATCCAGTCCACGCCGGCCCAACGTCCAGCGTGAGCCGAAGAAACCGACTGAGCAGGCTGCAGCGACCACGACCATGGCCTTAGCCTTTCGCAAGGCTCAGGAACGTCAGGGACATTCCTAACCTCCCTACGATTTGAGCTGCGCGTAATTGGCGATTATGGTCAATCAGAGCCCATTCCTGGCCAACTGCTGGCAACCACTTAACCAATGGCGGTTACCAGCATCGTCCCCTGCGCTATACCAGCAACCTAGGTTCTGGTTTCACGTACCAGCGAGAAAGTCATAGTCAGTTCCCTGAGATCGCCGATGCTACCGAAACGGGGGCGGCACAGCCGTCTACAGGTTTCGGCCACACAAGTAATGCTGCTTTCAGTAGGGACTCAGAACGCCTGGCAACGGCATCGTCATCCCAAGCTACGAGCGCTGTCTGATGAAAATAGGTATTCAGCAGCAGGGCGCTTTGACCCAGTCGAGATCGTTTACCCAGAACCGGCTCACAGCAAGCATTATGAGTGTCGGCAAAGGGGCCATTGCTGATTGAGCTGTTCAGCGGCTGGGTAAGCAACGTCAGGTTCCCAAAACCATGAACTACTGCCTCTCTAAGCTGACGCTGTGGCTCGGTCATCTCTGCTATTTGGTATGTAGGTAACTTTTCCCAGCTCTGCGGCATCACATGTTCGACAGTCAAGTCAGACTGGACTGGCACATGATTACTGCCCTGCTGAGTGCCACGAGCGGCGTATTCCAGCGCCCGCAGGACACCGCACGTTTTAACGGGCCGAAGTTCCTTATAAACCGGACGATGACACCACTTGTCGCTAAACAGGGTGTCATCCGGCCAGACCTCGCTCGGGGCCGTCGCCGCCAAAAGTATTTTGCGCAGGGCTGTATGAGGGGCCTCGACACCCCCCGTCACCGCTTGCAGCACACGCATGAAAAAGCGGTTGTAGCCCTTGGTGGTCAATCCACATACCGCGCGTCGCGTCAGATAGGAGGCCAAGTCGCCGAGGGCCTGTTTCAGCTCAACGCTGTCGGTTCCCAGTTGCTCACGCAGTGCGAGGTAAACCGGGGTGACCGTACCCACGTCCAGTGATTTAACCAAGCGTGCAAACTCAGCCAAGTACCCAGTGCCCTCCGGTGATACCAACTCCTGAAAGTGATGGCTGGACGCAACAAGTCGCGCCAACTCTACTTCAAGATCGCGTGGCTGCTTTTGCCACCATGCTTTGTATGACTGAAATACATGACTGGCGAGGGTAATTTCCTGGCTACGCAAGGTAGCGTAGTTGTAGAAGAACAAATCAATGCGCGGATAGGTCAAGCGGCCCTGACGCTCCTTTTCTCGCCAGTAGGCATTTGCCGAAACGCCCTTGCCGGTGGTCGCAACAAGATCAAAAGGGCTCCAGTACCGTTCATATAGTTGCGGTACAGGCTTCCCCTGGCGGGCAGCTTCAAGAAAAACGAAATTACGTACCAGGTCAGACGCCAGCAGTGGTTCACCACGCGCATTGAGTGTTTCGAAGATGACCTGAGGGTCATCCTCCACTTCCAGCGTCAGGGTCATGACCTGCACATGATCGGCTAATGCCATATAAAGTGCCTGAGCGCGCTCCGGCCCTAGCGGCGTGTGGGCTTGCAAAGGCGAAACTTCATTACTGCGACGTATATCCGAGATCAGCGTATCGCCGAACGTGGGTTCGGTAGCAGGGTCGACAACATCTGTGAGGTCAATTCCCCGCATGTAGGCAAGACAAGCGTGGTAGAGGTATAAGTAGGTCTGCACCATCAAGGGCCGCTCAATTCGAGTGCGTCCATTACGTACCGGGTATTCCGCTCCGACGTCCTGAATGGAAGTGGTGGTATCACTCAGACGGCGCATCTCGTCTTGTCCAGCTTGGGTTGGCCAGACCTTGTAATGATCTTCTGTCCTCTGGTATGGGCCTGGATTACGTACCAAGCCATCGAGCATTTGTGGAATGGGGCTTTCTATCAGTTCACATGCTGCCTGGCGAAAGGCCAGTAACAGGAGTTGTAAGGTGGTGGAACGCTGCTGACCATCAATCACCTCGAAGGCTGGCGCTCTGCCGAAACTGTTCGGCACCGGTGTCATCACAATCGACCCTAGAAAGTGCTTCTGTAATGGCCTCAGTGCCGCCGTGGTGCCAGTTGATGTCAGCGATTGTTGCTCCAGTACAGCATCAGCCCGGTCTTGGATGTCAGTCCACAGCGGGCCAACCTGCTTCTCCAAAGTCCATACATAACCCCGTTGAAAAATGGGAATCTGGTACTGATGGGGGGTACTAAATAGGCCGGTAACCGTGGTTTTATTGGGTTGCATCCTAAATCCTTGTCTGTACTGAAAATCGGCATTTCAGTAGTCTTTGGGCTGCTCTGAAGATCAAACCGCATCCCCAAACACCGCCCTCTCCAACACCTGATGATGCCTCTGCCAATCAGGCATATGACTAGCCACCAGCCCCCAGAATGCCTTGGTATGGTTCTTTTCCACTGTATGGCACAGCTCATGGACGATAACGTAGTCCTGCACACTGGCTGGTAGCTCCATCACGCGGGGATGAAACTCCAGAGCGTTGTTCGCATCGCAGCTGGCCCAGCGGCTTTGGAAATGACGGATACGAGCACCAGTGGCTTGAAGACCAGTTTCTCGCTGCCAGTGACGGACACGTACCATCAGCTTCTCCTGAGCACGTTCCCGGTAGAAACGCTCCAGCAATGGCATCAAGACATCGGGATGGATGCTCGCACCATCAGGGTTATCCACAATAAAGCGTGATGCGGTGAAGGTCAGTCGGGGCTTGAGAATATCCGGCGCATTCCTGACTTCGGTGAAGTAGGTGCGTCCGGCATAGCGCAGGCGGCTACCCGTCACGATGGGCTCGCTAGCCAGGGGCTGATTCACCCGAGCCAGCGTTTCGCGAATCCAGCGCGCACGACGCAACACCAAAGCCTCTTGTTCAGGCTCATCCACCTGCGGCCCGCGCAGCAAAACAGGTCGTCCCCGTTCCACTGTCACGTAGTGCCGCTTAAGCTTGGCATCGAGCTGGAAGTACCACTCGATAGTCGTTTGGCCGTAATTCAATACTGGCATGGTCAACGCCGCGTTAGTTTTTCAGCAAGATTTCGAAAATTCGCTTGGCGTGATCACGCGCTACTGAGCGCTCCCAACCCGCCAGAGGCATCAACACCCCCCGCAGATGATCTCTAAAGTCAGGGTGCGTATCCGGCATTTTTTTCCAGTTTTCAGTAGCCAAAGCACGATTCAGCATTTCATCCTCGAACAGCTTGGTCGTTGCCACTCTTGCCGTGTTATCAGCCAGTAACGCTGCAAGGTAATGGTACACCGCTGAATGCGCGGGCTTATTAAAACCGGTGTTGTCCTTGTCCTGAATACGCTGAATGAACAGCTCCAGTTGCTCCAGAAACTTGGCCTGGGTAATGCGACCCGCCTTTTCCTCTTCCAGCAGCTTTTCCAACTCCTCAGCCAGCTTGTCGAAAAATGCAGGGTCTTTGTCCTTACCGGTGACGATGATTTGCTTCAGCTGGTTTTTCATCACTAGGGCGCGACTACCGGGGCTCGCCAGCTTCTTTAAGCGCTCCATATCGCTGGCATCCAAAATCGATACCTCATGGCCTAGCAGGCTCTTAGCTGGACTGGCGGCAATGTACTCATCCAACAGCTGCTGAAGCAGTACAGACTCCAGCTTGGTGATGCGCTCCTTGTAGGTATTACCCGGTAGCTTGTCCCGTAGCATCAGTCTTATTTCACCTAGCAGGGTGAAGTAGGGCTTGAAGGGTACGCCGCGCACATCCGGCAGGATGATGTCCACAGAGCGGTTGAACTGCTTCACCAAGTCCAGGAACTCCTCGACCATGTCCAGCCGGGTGGCAGGATCCAGGAAGCGCTCGGCGTCATCCTTATACGCCTCACGCTGCGCTACCGGGTCATGCTTTTTCGGTAGCAGCTTGAGTATGCGGTCGAGCGTGGCTTGCAGCTTTGGCAGTTCGGTTTCGACACCTTCCCAGACCTGCGAAGGCTTCACGTCGCCGCCGTAAATTTTCAGCGCATGGTCTAGGTGCTCGACCACCCCGTGGTAATCCACGATGTAACCGGCATTCTTGCCGGACAGGGTGCGGTTCACCCGTGCGATAGCCTGCAACAGGGTGTGTTCCTTAAGCGGCTTGTCGAGGTACATGGTGCCGACAATGGGAGCATCCCACCCGGTCAACAGCATGTCGGAAACGATGATCAGCCCAACGTTGTTCGCCAGCGGCTTACCATCAAGCCCATTACTTTCTTCCCCGAAGGGCAGGGGGAACAGCTTGCTGACAAAGTTGCCGATCTGTTCGGACGGCATGGCCACCGGGATCTTTCCGGCTTTCAGCTCAGCTTTGACCCGCTCCTCGATGCTTCGGATCTTGTCGGCGTCTATCTCGTACTCTGCTGCCTCTTCCATGGCAGAGGCACCCGTACGGGAAGCGGTGATGCTGGACAGAGAAATAACCACCTTGCTGTCAAATATTGGCAGCCCTTTGTTCGCCCGTTCGACCATGATCGCATCGAGCAGATCCTTGTAACGCACCGCCATATCGCGGCCATCGCACACCAGCATGGCCTTCAAGCCCTTGGCCTTTACGTTACTGAGGAAGTGCTCGACCAGATGTTCAGCGACCTGCTCCATACGGTCACCGGCCTGACGCCAGCGGCGCAGCAGCTCGCGCTTTAACTCGTACTGGCGAACTTCGCTCTGGGTGGCGAACTGCTCCGTGAACGCGGCATCCAGTCCAGCATTGGCCGACAACGCCACCCAGGCATCCTGGTATTTGATCGGTAGGGTTGCGCCATCCGCCACCGCTTCATGCAAGCGGTATTCATCGATATATTCACCACCACCAAACTCGCCTAGCGTGTGTTTGTCCTCTTGCAACAACGGTGTGCCGGTAAAGGCGATGAACTTGGCGTTGGGCAAACTGGCGCGCATAAATGCCGCGAGGAAGTCGTACTGGCTACGGTGAGCTTCATCGACCAGCACATAGAAATTGGCCTTGGTGCTCAGCACCCGGAAATGCACCTTCTCCCGGCTGATTTCTTCCCACTTAGCCTTCAGCAGCACGCCATTTTCATCCAACTGCCGGTGGCGGACATTGCACTCATGCACAATGAAGAAGTCCTTCTCCTCACGAATCCGCCTGTGCCGCGTCGCGTGCAGGGCATCATCTTCTTCGTCAGGAATCTCAGCAGCCTGCTCGCTGGGCTGCTCGTTCTCTTGGAACTTCTGCACCGTACTGGTGAAGACGCTGCCGTAATCGTTGGACAACATCTTCAGCAAGCCATTAACCGACACGGCCTGAATGGCATTGATGCCCGCCGCATGGAAGGTATCGAAGATCTGTTTGTCGAGGTCTTTGCGGTCGGTCAGTACCAAGACAGTAGGGTTGTTCAAACCCGTGCTATCGGCACGCAACATGCGCGCGAGCAGGGCCATGGTCAGTGACTTGCCACTACCCTGGGTATGCCAAACAACCCCGCCCATGGGTTTCGGCGCGCACAGGCGATCCACTGTTTTGCAAACGGCCCGCCATTGCTGATAACGCGGTAGCTTCTTTACCGTCTTGCCATCGCGGGTTTCGAACAGCACAAAATGTGTGATTAGTTGCAGGAAGCGGCTCGGCTCGAACAATGCCCACAACACTCTTTCCTGCTCACTTGGAGCATCGCCTAATATGGCTGCAACGGCGGCTGTCTCCTGCGTCTGTAACCGATAACGAGCGTAATACGCAGGCCTGGTAAAGATCGCACCATACAGCCCTTCACGCCGATTAAGTCCAACGCATACCTGGTTGAATACAAACTGAGTTGAAAAGGTGCTTTGGTAGCCATCCAGCTGCCCCAAGGCTTCATCCAGACGGTGATGGCTGGCTTTACATTCGATGATGGCCAGCGGCAAGCCATTCACGAACAGCAGGATATCCGGACGGAAAATATCCCCATCAGCATTCCGCCCCACGTACTGATCAACCACATGGAAGTCGTTGTTGGCGGCATCACTGGCATCGAAGAAACGCACGCTGCGCGGCTTGCCCTCGACGTCCTTCACCTGGATATCCGAACGGTGCACCACCTGTTCCCAGAACGCCCTGTTGGCGGGCAACAACTCATCGTTGACACGTTTACGTAGTTCAATCAGCGCGGCACTGACGCCGCCGGGCGCGTTCGCCAGCCATGGGTTGAGGATCAGCAGTCGGGACTGCAACACATTGTCCAATACCGGTGCCAAGTGACGATGCTCAACCTGCACTTGGTTGCCAGGTAGATGGGTGTAGCCCAGCTTGATCAGCCAATTGATGGCAGGCAGCTCAACCCCGACTTTCTCCGGCGACTGGCTCATTACTTACTCCTGTTCCTTGGAGGTTTCCCTCGAACTGCATGCGAATTTCAAAATTCTTGGACTCATCGCAAAACATGACACCAACTACCGCAACCATAGCGTTTATTTGGGGGAGGCTGCTCATGGTGGATCGTGGCAATCCAGCGAATAGCTTCAGGCATCCAACCCGCCTGCGCAAAGCTGCGCCTCTGCCTCACGCAAGCAGGCCAGTATACGGTGCCATCCCGCCAAACGCCGCAACCAGACCGAGGTACCCATGGTCTTCCTGGTAGACACATCATGGATCCTCTGGAGGCTTTCTCAGGCCACTATGGTATTGAGCAGCGCTCGCACAGTTGCGAATGCTTCACGCAGCGCCCGAGTTTGGTGTACACGCTGCGTTGCAGATCAAGTACAGTCCAGGGGCAGGGCGGTAATTTCGTCCATAAAAAAGCGACTCAGACTGCTCTGGTAGGATTGTCTAACTTAACGCGCCATTCACCGGTAAGGAGTTTTTGCGTCAGGCCGTCTTTGAGGGTTTTGAAGTAAACTTTCTTACTGTTTAAGGTTTCAATCTTTGATGTAACGCCAGAAAGAATCGCTGCAATGTGTTCTTGCTCAGCAATAGGCACTAGCGGCATCCGAATGCCCAAAAATGCTGGCTTTGAGATATTCTTCATGCTGCCACTGGTGCCTGTAGCTGCCTTGCTGATTTCCTGGCGAACAAATGGCGATTGCAAATAAAAAGCTAGCCATTTAACTGAATGAGATCTCTCTGACGGCTCGATTTGCCAGAGCTTGTCTGGGAGGAACAAGTTAGGCCAAGCAGAATCGACATAGGCTGACTCGCCTACCAAGGCTGGGGTGTTCGCTCGGCTGACAATAATGCGGCCCTGTAAAACAGGTTCAGCGACACGCTCTTGCTCTTCAGGAAGAACAGCCTTATGACAATGCGGACGGAACTCTCCACGAACTACGCAGCTAACCTTAAGGACACCAACCTCGTCATCACCATGTACCCGATCTTCCGCGTTAACACTGACTCCAGACCGCAGAGCAGATACGTAGTCAGCAATCAAACCAACATCCCAGAGCGCCGGAATCTCCCCTAGCTGACTATCCTTGAATTCGACATGCGGCACCCAGCGGCCATTGGCATCTTGGGTGCCAACGCCCCGGTTAAACAGCGCTTGCATCAGCCCTTTTTTGAGGCCTTGGGTGGCTTCAATCTGGCGCGCAATCACATCCAGCTTGTCATTCACTACCGTAAGGATGGCGGAGATTTTTTGTTGTTCAAGGAGTGGTGGAACGGGAACTTTTATTTTAGAAAACTGCGACCATCGCAAGCTTCCTCGTCTATCCACCGAGCCATTCATTGCGGAAACATACTGTTTTCTATATAACTCGGTTTTAAGCACCCTATGAATAAAATCTGGTTCCACTTCGTCATTGACGGAAAAAACCGTATATATAGGGCTTACGATACCTGCGTCGCAAATGTTCTGTAGCCCGATAGAACCTTCTTCTATGTGGTTGGATGGATAGGCAATCCAGTTTCGCTTTACAACTTTGTAATTACTGGTGTCGTCACTGAATATTTTCTTCTTAAAGTATTCAAGTGACCGAACAAAACCAACGTGTTTAGAGCACAAAATTACTGGTAGGGAAGTGTTGTTTTCATTGCGCAAGGTCGATTCCTGAGCAATTGTATTGATGGGCAAGAACCTCCATTGAGAAGGAATCCAGCCTAACGAAGTTTCTTGGTAACCGTCCTTTCCAACTGGGCTCATTGTTCGGCCTCGACTAGACCCAACTCGAACAGATATCTATTCAATCTCACATCTATCTGTGCTTCTTCCTCCGCCAAAGTCGCCAGTTTTACCAAGGTGCCGGCGACATCCACGGCATCTTCGGCCTCTCCATTGTTGATATATCGTGCGATATTAAGATTGCTATCGTTGCTGAGGATTTCCTCCAGCGTTACCACCCGGCAGTAGTTCTCAACTTCGATCTGCCGCTCCAGAGCTGCCTTATGGGTTCTGACGATACGAGTGATGTCATCAGCGCGCAGGCTGTTCTGCACCTTACCTTCGAGGAAATCACGGCTGGCATCGATTATGATGACCTTGCCCTTGAGAGCAGTAGGCTTCTGCTTGTTAAATATCAGAACGCAGGCCGGGATACCTGTGTTGTAGAAAAGGGCCGACGGCAAACTGATGATGGCTTCAAACAGGTCACCAGGCTGATTACCATTAGCAGCGGTGGTACCAAATAGTAGCCCTTCACGAATCTTGCCCTCCTCGCCGCTGCGGAAAAGCACACCATGGGGCAAGATGACCCCCATACGGCCATCGGCTTTGAGACTAGCGAGCATATGCTGCGCAAAGGCTAAGTCGGCATAACCTCGCGGTGGGATGCCATAGAGCAGCCGACCATAGGGATCACTGACCTGTTTATAGTTCGGAGCCTTTAATTTTTTGCCATTTTCCTGTTCGCTTTCATTACTTAACTCCAGGGGTGCCCACCAGGATTTGGCCGAGAACGGTGGATTGGCAATCACCCGGTCAAAAGTCTTCAGGTAATCGCCATCGAGGTGCTTGGGTTCTACCAAGGTGTCACCACGCTCAATGCCTGCATGCATGTTGTGCAAGTAGAGATTGAGCTTAGCGATAGCCCAGGTGCCCAGGTTTTTTTCCTGCCCGTACAGAAGCACATTGGGTTTTCCCATAAGGGTACCGTTGGGCAAACGGGCCACATGATGGGCGCTCTCCACCAGCATGCCGCCGCTACCACAGGTGGGGTCGTATACGGTTTGGCCTGGCTGTGGATCGATCAGCTCGACCACCAACTGCACCACACCTTTGGGCGTATAGAACTCGCCACCTTTCTTACCGGCATCGTCGGCGAACTGCTTGATCAGGTACTCGTAGGCATCGCCAAGCATATCTGCTTTATACAGATCGGCATTGCCTAGCTTGTACTGGTTGAAGTGGCGCAAAAGGCGCTGCAAGGTGGCATCTGAAAGCACTCGCTTATCGCCGTACTGAGTGGCGGTGAGTACGTGTTGCAGTTCGGGGTTGTTCGCCTCAATGGTAGCGAAAGCCTTATCCAAGGCTTCACCAATATTTTCCGTGCGTGATATTAAATCGAACCAACGAGCACTAATAGGGAGCGTCCCCCACTTATCTTCGATTTCATACTGAGCATCGCCATAGCTCAGGCCTTCGTCCTTCATCAGCTTGGCAATACGTTCGTCAAAGACGTCGTTGTAACGTTTGAGGAAGAGCAGGCCAAATATGTAGTTCTTGAAGTCGGATGAGTCGATGGATCCGCGCAGAATATTCGCGGACTCCCAAAGCCAGGACTCCAGCGTTTCGAGTGACAGCTTGTCAGCCATGGGTAAATCAGTCCCTATAAAAAAGCTAGACGTCCAAGTAGCCGGCGATAACAGCCTGGATCTCGGACAGATCGGAAGATTGAGTGGAAGGATTGTACAAGTCGTCGTCAACTGGAACCCAAAAAATATTTCATCCCCGAACGATAAAACCCCGGAAGACCTGTCGGTCAGCCGGGGTTTTATCAGCAGGGTAATGGGCGATTAACTTGGATTGACCCGCTAACTTTGGCCTAGAAGCCAAATAACTTTGCCCGCCTACACGGGATCAGAAGTCCAGGTTAGAAACCGCCAGGGCATTGCTCTCGATGAAGTCACGACGAGGCTCGACCGCATCACCCATGAGGGTGTTGAAGATCTGGTCCGCGCCAATGGCGTCTTCGATGGTCACGCGCAGCATGCGACGCTGTGCCGGGTCCATAGTGGTTTCCCACAGCTGATCCGGGTTCATTTCACCCAGACCTTTGTATCGCTGGATGGTGTGGCGCTTGGTACTTTCCGCCATCAGCCAGTCAAGGGCTTCCTTGAATTCCTTGACCTGCTTCTTACGCTCGCCACGCTGAATATAAGCGCCGTCGTCCAACAAGGTGCTCAGTTGAGCGCCGAGGGTCACCACGGTCTTGTAGTCATTGCTGCCAAAGAAATCGCGGTTGAAGGTGACATAGTTCGACAGGCCGTGGGAGATCAGTTCGACCTCTGGCAGCCACAAGTTACGTTCACGGTCTTCACGCAGACTGGCTTTGTACACAAGGCCAGACTTCTCGACAGTACGCAGGCGCACTTCGTACTGAGCCAGCCAATCCTGCATCGCTGCGTGATCGCCCAACTGTTCCAGGCTGACGGCCGGCAGGTAGATGAAATGCTCGGTCAGCTCCTGAGGGTACAGGCGCGACAAACGCTTGAGGGTCTTCATCACCATGCGGAAGTCGTTTACCAAACGCTCCAGCGATTCACCGGAAATTCCCGGCGCTTCGTCGTTCAAGTGCAGGCTGGCATCTTCAAGGGCCGACTGCGTCATGTACTCTTCCATGGCGTCGTCGTCTTTGATGTATTGCTCTTGCTTGCCCTTTTTCACTTTGTACAACGGCGGCTGAGCGATGTAGATGTAGCCACGCTCGATCAGCTCCGGCAACTGACGGAAGAAGAAGGTCAGCAGCAGGGTACGGATGTGCGAACCGTCGACGTCAGCATCGGTCATGATGATGATGTTGTGGTAGCGCAGCTTGTCGATGTTGTACTCGTCACGACCAATACCGCAGCCCAATGCCGTGATCAAGGTGCCGACTTCCTGGGAAGAAATCATCTTGTCGAAGCGAGCCTTCTCGACGTTGAGGATCTTACCTTTCAACGGCAGGATGGCCTGGGTGCGACGGTTACGACCCTGCTTGGCGGAACCGCCAGCAGAGTCACCTTCCACCAGGTACAGTTCGGAGAGGGCAGGGTCCTTCTCCTGGCAGTCAGCCAGTTTGCCTGGCAAGCCGGCGATATCCAGCGCGCCTTTGCGGCGAGTCATCTCACGGGCTTTACGCGCCGCTTCACGGGCACGCGCAGCATCGATCATCTTGCCGACGACCAGCTTGGCTTCGTTCGGGTTCTCCAGCAGGAAGTCGGAGAAGTACTTGCCCATCTCCTGTTCAACGGCAGTCTTCACTTCGGAAGACACCAGCTTGTCTTTGGTCTGGGAGCTGAACTTAGGATCCGGCACTTTTACCGAGATAATCGCGGTCAGGCCTTCACGTGCATCGTCACCAGTGGTGGCGACTTTGTGCTTTTTGGCCAAGCCCTCGGCTTCGATGTAAGTGTTCAGGTTACGCGTCAGTGCCGAACGGAAACCCACCAAGTGAGTACCGCCGTCGCGCTGAGGAATGTTGTTGGTGAAGCACAACAGGTTCTCGTTGAAGCTGTCGTTCCACTGCAGGGCGATTTCCACGCCGATGCCGTCTTCACGCTGGATGTTGAAGTGGAACACCTGGTTGACCGCAGTCTTGTTGGTGTTCAGGTATTCAACGAACGCACGCAGGCCGCCTTCGTACTTGAACAGCTCTTCCTTGCCGCTGCGCTCATCCTTGAGGACGATGCCCACACCGGAGTTCAAGAACGACAGTTCACGAATACGCTTGGCCAGGATGTCCCAGCTGAAGTGGATATTCTTGAAGGTTTCAGCCGATGGCTTGAAGTGGATCTGTGTACCGGTGGTTTCACTGTCGCCGACGATTTTCATCGGCTCTTGTGGAACGCCGTGAACGTAGGTCTGTTCCCAGATCTTGCCGCTGCGGCGAACAGTCAGGATCAGCTCTTCGGACAGTGCGTTCACTACCGAAACGCCCACACCGTGCAAACCGCCGGAGACTTTATAGGAGTTGTCGTCGAACTTACCGCCGGCGTGGAGTACGGTCATAATGACCTCTGCTGCCGAAACACCTTCTTCTTTGTGCACGTCTACCGGAATACCGCGACCGTTGTCGCGCACGGTAATCGACTCATCCGGGTGGATGATGATGCTGATGTCGTCGCAGTGACCGGCCAAAGCTTCGTCGATGGAGTTGTCGACCACCTCGAACACCATGTGGTGCAGACCGCTACCGTCATCAGTGTCGCCAATGTACATACCGGGACGTTTGCGTACGGCATCCAAACCTTTCAGCACTTTAATGCTGGTCGAGTCGTACGTGTTTTCTTCGCTCATGCCTTCACTCCCGATGGTCGTGGGTCTGGGTGATACGGCCTTGTTCCACGTGGAACAAAGCGACTGGCGTTTCCGTCTGCCAGCCTTCCCTCAATAATTCGTGGTCTACACAGGTGATAAACACCTGGCAGCGTAATTCTTCCAACAAGCGGCATAGCGCGCGGCGGTGTTGCTCGTCGAGTTCTGACGGCAAGTCATCCACCAGATAAATACACTGTCCGCGTCGGGCCTGGCTAACCAGATGGCCCTGGGCGATACGCAGTGCACACACCACCAACTTCTGCTGGCCACGGGACAAGATGTCCGCGGCATTGTGAGCGCCTAATCTAAGACGCAAATCAGCCCGTTGGGGTCCGGCCTGGGTATGACCAATTTGCTGATCCCGTTGCAAGGACGTCGCGAGCACTGCACTCAGCTCACGTTCTTTATCCCAACCACGGTAGTAACTCAGCGTCAGACCCTCGAGATCCAACAACTCACTCAGGGTCTGTTCAAAGACTGGTTTCAAGGCTTTGATATAGGCACGGCGGTATTCATCTATTTCGTCGCTGGCCAAGCACAGTTCCCGGTCCCAGGCCGCTTGCGAAGCGGCGTCAAGTGTACCATGCCGCAGCCATGAGTTCCGCTGCCGCAGGGCCTTCTGCAGGCGCTGCCAAGTGGCCATGAAACGCGGTTCCACGTGGAACACTCCCCAATCGAGGAATTGCCTGCGGATTTTTGGAGCACCTTCCAACAGACGAAAACTGTCGGGATTGATCAATTGCAGCGGCAGGATCTCTGCCAACTGCGCAGCACTGCGTGCATTTTGCCCGTCAATGCGAATCTGGAACTCTCCGCCGCGATCACGGGATATCCCCAGGCTGCTGTGCCCACCTTCAGCGAGTTCGACTTGGCCAAACACAGTGCACGCCAATTGCTCGTACTGAATCACCGGTAACAAGCGAGCGCTGCGAAAGGATCGGGCGAGCCCCAGCAGATGAATGGCTTCCAGCACGCTGGTTTTGCCACTGCCGTTGGCGCCGTGGAGGATATTGATGCGGGGGGAGGGGGAGAAGGTCACCGGGTGCAAATTGCGCACCGCGGTGACCGAGACGCGACTGAGGGACATCTAGCTTCTGCTGAGCATGATTACAGGCGCATCGGCATGACAACATACGCCGAGTCGTCGTTGTCGGACTCCTGCACCAGGGCGCTGCTGTTGGAGTCCGACAGAATCAGGCGAACCTGTTCGGTGGTCATCACACCCAGTACGTCCAACAGGTAGCTCACGTTGAAGCCGATTTCCAGGGAACCACCATTATAGTCGACGCCCACTTCTTCTTCCGCTTCTTCCTGCTCCGGATTGTTCGCCTGGATTTTCAGCTGACCGTTAGCCAGTTGCAGGCGGATACCACGGTACTTCTCGTTGGACAGAATCGCGGTACGGCTGAACGCTTCACGCAGCGCCTGACGATCACCCAGTACCAGCTTGTCGCCACCTTTAGGCAGCACGCGCTCGTAATCCGGGAACTTGCCGTCAACCAGCTTGGAGGTGAAGGTGAACTCACCAGTGGTCGCGCGAATGTGGTGTTGACCCAACACGATGCTGACGTTGCCTTCCGGCTCGGTGAGCAGGCGTGCCAGTTCAAGGATACCTTTGCGCGGCACGATCACCTGGTGACGGTCCGGCTGACCGATATCGGCGCGCATCGAGCACATGGCCAGGCGGTGACCGTCGGTGGCCACGGCGCGGATAATGCCTTCCGACACTTCCAGCAGCATGCCGTTGAGATAGTAACGCACGTCTTGCTGGGCCATGGCGAAGCTGGTGCGTTCGATCAAACGACGCAGCTTGCTCTGCTCCAGGCTGCAGGTCAGCGAGCCCGGGCCTTCTTCAACGGTCGGGAAATCATTCGCCGGCAACGTGGACAGGGTGAAACGGCTGCGGCCGGCCTTGACCACCAACTTCGCATCATCGACCTTGATGTCGATCAGCGCGTCGTTCGGCAGGCTCTTGCAGATGTCCATCAGCTTGCGCGCCGGTACGGTGATCTCGCCCGGCTCGGCAGGCTCTTCCAGCTGCACACGACCGACCAGCTCGACTTCCAGGTCAGTACCGGTCAAGGACAATTGCTGGCCTTCGACTACCAGCAATACGTTGGAAAGCACCGGCAAGGTCTGTCGGCGCTCGACGACGCCTGCGACCAGTTGCAGGGGTTTCAACAGGGCTTCGCGTTGAATGGTGAAATGCATGGTCTAGTCCCTTGCCTTAATAAGCTGCGCTGGTGTTATCAAGTGGTCAGTGTACGCAGCAGGTTCTTGTAGTCCTCGCGAATATCCGCGTCGGATTCCTTAAGTTCGTTGATCTTGCGGCACGCGTGCAAGACCGTGGTGTGGTCGCGCCCGCCAAACACATCACCGATTTCCGGCAGGCTGTGGTTGGTCAACTCTTTGGAGAGCGCCATGGCCACCTGCCGAGGACGTGCCACCGAGCGCGAACGGCGCTTGGACAGCAGGTCGGAAATCTTGATCTTGTAGTACTCGGCCACGGTGCGCTGGATGTTATCCACACTCACCAGTTTGTCCTGCAGTGCCAGCAAGTCCTTCAGGGATTCACGAATCAGCTCAATGGTGATGTCGCGGCCCATGAAGTGAGAGTGTGCGATGACCCGCTTGAGCGCGCCTTCCAACTCACGCACGTTGGAGCGGATGCGTTGAGCGATGAAGAACGCCGCATCGTGGGGCAAGTCGACCTTGGCCTGATCGGCTTTTTTCATCAGGATCGCAACGCGGGTTTCCAGCTCCGGCGGCTCTACCGCAACGGTCAGGCCCCAGCCGAATCGGGATTTCAGACGTTCTTCCAGGCCTTCGATTTCTTTCGGGTAACGGTCACTGGTCAAGATGACCTGCTGACCACCTTCAAGCAGCGCGTTGAACGTGTGGAAGAACTCTTCCTGGGAACGCTCTTTGCGGGCAAAGAATTGAATGTCATCGATCAACAACGCATCTACCGAGCGGTAGAACCGCTTGAACTCGTTGATGGCGTTGAGCTGCAAGGCCTTGACCATGTCAGCCACGAAGCGCTCCGAGTGCAGGTACACGACCTTGGCATTCGGGTTCTTCTTTAATAGGTGGTTACCCACAGCGTGCATCAAGTGAGTCTTACCCAAGCCAACACCGCCATAAAGGAAGAGCGGGTTGTAACCGTGCTTGGGGTTGTCGGCGACCTGCCAGGCAGCGGCGCGAGCCAGCTGGTTGGACTTACCTTCGACGAAGTTCTCGAAGGTAAAGGTGCGGTTCAGGTAGCTGGTGTGCTTGAGCGCGCCTTCGACCTGCACAGTGCGCTGTTCGGCGCGAACTGGGGCTTGTTGGGAGGCGGCGCCTGCCATCGGGTCGAAGCTGTCGCGGGATGGCTCTTCATTCTCTGGAGCGTTTTTTTGCGCAGAGGATTTGGAGGGCGCCGGTGCAGGCGCGGGCGCACTGACAGCAGGTGCTGTCGCTGCCTGGGCTTGCGACGCAGCCAGTGGCGCATTCGGCGCAGCGCGAGGCGCCGAGCTACGTTTGCTGCCTATTAATAAGGAAAGCACGGGCGCGAGGCCGTTGCCATGTTCATCGAGCAATTCGAGAACGCGGCTCAGGTACTTCTCATTGACCCAGTCGAGAACAAAACGATTGGGCGCGTAGACACGCAACTCGTCGCCTTCGGCTTCGACCTGTAGCGGACGGATCCAGGTGTTGAATTGCTGGGCAGGCAGCTCATCGCGCAAAAGCTCCACGCACTGCTGCCAAAGTTCCACTGACACGGATATCCCCTAAGTTGAAAGCCGGTGAGGCAAAAACAGCCGCCATTGTAGCGGCGAGCCGCCCACTTATCCACATGTAGCTTGATCACAGGCCGGCCAAAATCAACGTCTTAACGGTAATAAAGGCGACCAATGGTCTGTGCATAAGCTCTGTGGATAAGCCTACCTAAGCTCGTTGTACAAGTGGGGTCGAAAGTCTGTGGGTAACTGGCCTGTGGATAACAACCTATTCCACACACAGCTTATCCGACAGCGCAGCACAGGCAGAGCACCGTTTCTCCCCCGTGTTGTCATTCTCTGTACATCAGGTGGAATAAGGCCTCAAGGAAGTTATCCACAGAGGAAGGCCTGCCTAGCTTTTATAAGCTTTACAGAAAAGCTTTAAATAACTTCCTTCTTTATTTTTATATCTATCCCATGACCGGTGGAAGCCTGGCGGACAGAAATGACCGGATGGCCTGTGGAGATCTAATTAAAGGAAAAGCTGGTTGGAAATTGACCTAGAGGCTTGCTTTCACTAGAATCGCCGGTCTCTTAAAACGGGGGCCATTCCGGCCCGTTGTGGACGAACCAGGTAACAACGCCATGAAACGTACTTTCCAACCAAGCACCATCAAACGCGCCCGCACCCACGGCTTCCGTGCTCGCATGGCTACCAAGAACGGCCGTGCTGTCCTGTCGCGTCGTCGCGCCAAAGGTCGTGCGCGTCTGGCAGTTTGATAATCCGGTACTGGTGGTGAGTCAGGACTTCAGTCGGGAAAAGCGTCTGCTAACCCCCCGGCATTTCAAGGCAGTCTTTGACTCCCCCACCGGCAAGGTTCCGGGGAAAAATCTCCTGCTCCTTGCGCGTAACAACGATCTTGATCACCCCCGTCTCGGGTTGGTGATCGGCAAGAAGAGCGTAAAGCTCTCCGTTGAGCGCAATCGCCTCAAGCGTCTGATGCGCGAATCGTTTCGCCTCCACCAGGACACTCTGGTTGGTTGGGATATTGTTATCGTCGCGCGCAAAGGCTTGGGTGATGTAGAAAACCCCGAATTGATTCAGCATTTCGGCAAGCTCTGGAAACGTCTGGCGCGTACCAACAAACCAGCTCCAGCGGCCAACACCGAAACTGTAGGGGTAGACAGCCTTGATGCGTAAACTGGCCCTCGTTCCGATCCAGTTTTATCGCTATGCCATTAGTCCTCTGATGGCCAACCACTGTCGTTTCTACCCCAGTTGTTCCTGCTACGCGTTAGAGGCCATAGAAAATCATGGTCTTCTGCGCGGTGGCTGGCTGACCTTTCGTCGTTTAGGTCGCTGTCATCCGTGGAATCCCGGTGGTTATGACCCGGTTCCACCTATCCCTACCTCCCGTTCTTCTTCGATGGCCGAGTAATCATGGATATTAAACGCACGATCCTGATCGTCGCCCTGGCAATCGTGTCCTACGTCATGGTTCTTAAGTGGAACCAGGACTACGGCCAAGCTGCCCTGCCGACTCAGAATGTTGCTACCAATCAGGCTGCGCCGGCTATTCCGGACACCCCGCTGGGTAACAATGCGTCCGCGAGTGCCGATGTTCCCAGCGCGAATGGCGAGACAAGCGCCCCTTTAGAAACGCCAGTGGTCACCAATAAAGACCTCATCCATGTCAAAACGGATGTGCTCGACCTGGCTATCGACCCACAAGGTGGTGATATCGCGCAGTTGAAACTGCCGCTGTATCCACGTCGCCAAGACCATCCGGATGTTCCGTTCCAACTGTTCGATAACGGTGGTGAACGTACTTATCTGGCGCAAAGTGGCCTGACCGGCACCAACGGTCCGGATGCTCGTGCTACCGGTCGTCCGGTTTATTCGACCGAACAGAAGACTTATCAACTGGCTGATGGCCAGAACCAGTTGAACGTTGACCTGAAATTCAGCCTCGACGGCGTCAACTACATCAAGCGTTTCAGCTTTACCCGTGGTCTGTACGACTTGAAGGTCACTTACCTGATCGACAACGAAAGCGACAAACCATGGAGCGGCAACCTGTTTGCCCAGCTCAAGCGTGATGCCAGTTCCGATCCTTCTTCCAGCACCGCCACCGGCACCGCGACTTACCTGGGCGCCGCCCTGTGGACAAGTAGCGAACCGTATAAAAAAGTGTCGATGAAAGATATCGACAAGGGCTCGCTGAAAGAAACCGTCCAAGGTGGCTGGGTAGCCTGGCTGCAACACTACTTTGTGACCGCCTGGATCCCGAGCAAGGGCGACGCGAACCTGGTTCAAACCCGCAAGGACAGCCAAGGCAACTACATCATTGGCTTCACTGGCCCGGCGTTGACCGTCGCGCCAGGCGCCAAGGCTGAAACCAGCGCCACGTTGTACGCCGGCCCGAAAAGCCAGGCTGTGCTGAAAGAGTTGTCCCCAGGTCTGGAATTGACTGTGGATTACGGCTTCCTGTGGTTCATTGCCCAGCCGATTTTCTGGTTGCTGCAACATATCCACAGCATTGTGGGTAACTGGGGTTTCTCGATCATCTTCCTGACCATGCTGATCAAAGGGATCTTCTTCCCTCTGTCGGCAGCCAGCTACAAGTCGATGGCGCGCATGCGTGCCGTAGCCCCGAAACTGGCGGCGCTGAAAGAGCAGCATGGCGATGACCGGCAGAAAATGTCGCAGGCCATGATGGAGCTGTACAAGAAAGAGAAGATCAACCCGCTGGGTGGATGCTTGCCGATTCTGGTGCAGATGCCGGTATTCCTGTCGCTGTACTGGGTACTCCTGGAAAGCGTGGAAATGCGTCAGGCTCCGTTCATGCTGTGGATAACTGACCTGTCGATCAAAGACCCGTTCTTTATCCTGCCGATCATCATGGGCGCGACCATGTTTATCCAGCAGCGCTTGAACCCGACTCCGCCGGATCCGATGCAGGCCAAGGTAATGAAAATGATGCCAATCATCTTCACCTTCTTCTTCCTGTGGTTCCCTGCTGGTCTGGTGCTGTACTGGGTGGTCAACAACGTGTTGTCGATCTCTCAACAGTGGTACATCACACGTAAAATCGAAGCGGCTACCGCAAAAGCCTCTGCGTAATTTACTCTGTGGATAACCACTCAAGACGCCCCCTAGTGGGGCGTTTTGCTTTCCGTCACTTTAGTTCTGGAACCTGCTGATGAGCGCTCCTCGTGAAACCATCGCTGCTGTCGCTACCGCTCAAGGTCGCGGCGGTGTCGGTATCGTTCGTATCTCCGGACCGCTCGCCGGCAAGGCGGCTGAGGCTATCAGCGGCCGCGAGTTAAAGCCGCGATATGCCCATTACGGGCCATTCCTGGATGCAGATGAAACGGTGCTGGACGAAGGCTTGGCCCTTTATTTCCCTGGGCCCAATTCCTTTACTGGGGAAGATGTCCTGGAATTGCAGGGCCACGGCGGCCCGGTTGTGCTGGATATGTTGCTGCAGCGTTGCCTGCAACTGGGCTGCCGTCTGGCCAGGCCTGGGGAATTCAGCGAACGCGCCTTTCTCAACGACAAGCTCGACCTGGCCCAGGCTGAGGCCATTGCTGATTTGATCGAAGCCAGTTCTGCACAGGCTGCACGCAACGCACTGCGCTCGCTGCAGGGCGCGTTCTCGCTACGTGTGCATCACCTGACCGAACAACTAATCAACCTACGCATATACGTCGAGGCGGCGATTGATTTTCCCGAGGAAGAAATCGATTTCCTCGCCGATGGCCATGTATTGACGATGCTCGATAAAGTCCGTGATGAGTTATCCACAGTGCTGCGTGAAGCCGGGCAAGGTGCGCTGCTGCGTGACGGCATGACGGTGGTGATTGCTGGACGGCCCAATGCAGGCAAATCCAGTCTGTTGAATGCACTGGCGGGGCGCGAGGCCGCCATCGTCACTGAGATCGCCGGCACCACCCGGGATATCCTGCGCGAACATATCCACATCGACGGCATGCCACTGCACGTGGTCGACACAGCCGGCTTGCGCGACACCGATGACCAGGTGGAAAAGATCGGCGTGGAACGCGCGCTCAAGGCCATCGGCGAAGCGGATCGAGTTCTGCTGGTGGTGGATGCGACGGCGCCCGAGGCTGTGGATCCTTTCGCGTTGTGGCCGGAATTCCTTGAGCAACGGCCGGACCCGGCCAAGGTCACCTTGATTCGTAACAAAGCCGACCTGACGGGTGAAGCCATTGCGATGGAAACCAGCGCGGATGGCCACGTCACGATCAGCCTGAGCGCCAAGTCGGCGGGTGAAGGCCTGGAACTGCTGCGCGAGCACCTCAAGGCCTGTATGGGCTACGAGCAGACCTCGGAGAGCAGCTTCAGTGCGCGCCGTAGGCACCTGGAGGCGTTGCGCCACGCGAGCGCAGCGTTGGAGCACGGCCGGGCACAGTTGACGTTAGCGGGGGCAGGGGAGCTGCTGGCAGAGGATCTCCGTCAGGCGCAGCAGTTGTTGGGAGAGATCACCGGTGCATTCAGCTCCGATGATTTGTTGGGCCGGATCTTCTCCAGCTTCTGCATCGGCAAATAAAAAAGTTATCCACACGCCCTGTAGGCACTGGCTTAGCAGCGATAGCGGCCTGAAGAACACCACATTCTTCAGGCCCTCACCCATTACCAGTTGTACGAAACCGTCCCAAGCAGCGTGCGGCTATCCCCCCAATAGCAGCGGCCCGCATCGTTGCAACCAGATACATATTCCTTGTCGAACAGGTTCTTGGCGTTCACATCCACAGACCAATGTTTGTCGATTTGATAGCCAACGGCTGCATCCACCAAGGTGACGCTTCCTGCATCCAACTTCCCGTATAGCGTTGGCGCGGTGTAGGAAGAGGTGCTGTCGAAATAACGCACACCGCCGCCCATCGACAAACCTTTGAGTTGGCCATCAAGGAAGCGGTACTTGCCCCATACCGAAGCCTGGTTGCGTGGAACCCCCGTCATCTGGTGCCCTTCAACCAGCGATGTAGCCGAATCCTTGGTAATCCGAGCGTCAGTGTAGGTGTAAGCGGCCGTCACGTTCAGGTTGGGCGTGATGTTGCTGTTCACCTCGACTTCCGCACCTTTGGCGCGGCTTTCGCCCACCTGGCGATAGCTGTTGGTGGTGGCGTCGAGGTAGGTGTCGTCTTCCTTGCGCAGGTCATACACCGACAGGGTCATCGCCGTATCCCAGCCGATCGGCTCGTACTTCACACCCACTTCGTACTGACTGCTGGTAATCGGCTTCAGCGGTGACCCGGCATTGGAGATCTGCTGCACCGGCACAAATGCGGTGGAGTAGCTGACGTACGGCGTCAGGCCGTTGTCGAACTGGTACATCACCCCGCCTTGGTAGGTGAACTTGCGATCTTCCGAGCCGGTGTTACTGGCCTTGTTGACCTTGTCGCGGAAATCGCTGTCGACCCAGTCCTGACGGCCACCCAGCAGGAACAGCCAGTGGTCGTACTTGCTCTGGATCTGTGCATAAACGCCCTTCATCTGCTGCTCGAGCAAGGTGTTTTGCACTGCCACCGGCGTAAGCGGATCACGCAGATACACGGGGTTATACACATTGATGGTGCCGGCGAAACCGGCGTCCCAATCCTGATTGAACGAAGTGCGGTCATAGCTGGCACCAAACAGCACTGTGTTTTCCAGGCCGCCCACCTGGAATTTGCCTTCCAACTGGTTATCCAGGGAATACACCATCGACTTGTTATAGCGGTCATAGGCGGTCATGTTCAGTTGCGTACCAAACCCGCGGTTATTCAGGGCGCTGGGCCAGGTTTCATGGCGGTTGATGCGCGACTGCATATACCGCGAGTTCTGGCGGAACTGCCAATCGTCGTTGAAGCTGTGGCTGAATTCGTAACCGGTGCTCCAGGCTTCACGTTCAAAAGTGTTCCAGTCCGGGTCGCCGAGCATGGTGTGCTTGGACAGCTTGCCATTGGGATTTGTCAGCAAGGTGCCGGCGGCCGGTAGGCCAAGTTCGAGATTGGTGTGGTCCTTTTGATAATTAGCCAACAGGGTAAGGGTGTTGTAGTCGTCGAAATTCAGGGTCAGTGATGGCGCGATGTACAGGCGATCATCTGGCACATGGTCGGTCTGCGTGTCGGATTTGCGACCGAGCATCACCACTCGGCCAAGAATATTGCCGCTGTCATTGAGCGGTCCCGAGATATCCACACCCAGTTGACGCCGATTATTCGAGCCATACCCCAGCTGGACTTCACCTTGTGGCGTGGCTGTCGGGTGCTTGCTCACCAGGTTCACCAAACCGCCAGGTGCGTTTTCGCCGTAGAGCAGGGAAGAGGGGCCACGGAAGATTTCGACGCGCTCCAGGCCATACGGCTCACTGGTGGTGTCATACCGATTGCCTTGTACACGAAGGCCATCTCGCAGCAAACCGTAGCCGTAATCGGTGGCATTGAAACCACGAATGAAGAACAGGTCACCGGCCAGACCGTCGCCGGCAGCAAAGGGTGGCGCAAAGATACCTGGCACGTAGCCCAACACTTCCGTCAGGGTCTGTGACTTCTGGTCCTTGATGCGCTGACCGGTGACTACGGATACCGAACGCGGTGTTTCTGACAGAGGCGTACTGGTCTTGGTACCGACGCGGCTGTTTTGTGCCTTGTAGCCCACATCTCCGGCGATCTCCTGGTTGAAACCGTCCTGTTGATAAGTGCTGACCGTGGTGGGCGCAAGCGTGAGTTGCCCAGCAGGAATGGCCTGCAAGACATAGCTGCCGGGCGCCTGGGCTACCGCTTGTAACCCCGAGTTCTGCAGCAACAGCGCAAAGCCTTGCTCTACCGAATAGTCGCCTTCAATCCCGGTCGAGTTCAAACGCGCGGTTTGCTGGGGCGAGAAAGATAGAATCACATTCGCCCGAGCGGCAAATTGGCTCAACGCATTGTCCAGGGGGCCCGCCGCAATAGCGTAGTGTTGCACCGCGCTGGCGGCCAGGACATCAGTGGATAACAAAATACCGCCGGTGGCTGCCGTGCCGAGTAGCAGGCTGCACGTCATACCGTGGTAGGAAAGTCGCTGGCGGAGCTTGGAAGAGAGGCGCATAAGTGGATAAGCCCTGAAGGTGGCGTCGTGATTACCTGTAGGGCCGTGTCAGATCAAAAAAAGATAACCCCTTGTGCGGATACTTTTTGCAATCAACCGATTCGTTTCACCGAAACCCAATAGCGGGTGAAATACTTCACCTGGATCGGCAGGGTTGCCTGCAGATTGGCCAGTACCGCATCGGTGGAATCCAGGCGGAAGGTCCCGGAAACACGCAGGTGTGCCGACGCCAAGTCGCATTGCAGGACACCCGGGCGGTAGCGGGCGAGGTCTTCGATCACATCCCCGAGGCGAGCATCCAATACGATCAACTGACCATTGACCCACGCCGCTTGTGAGCCGCGGTAAGCGTGGTTAAGCCCCACGTGTTGGCGATCAAAGTCAGCGCTTTCACCGGCACTGAGTAGCCGCGCGTGATTGGGCCGGTCACCAGGCGCTACGCTCACCCGATCCTCGAGGACGCTGACACGTGTGGAGTCTGGCAACTGGCGCACGGTGAAGGTGGTGCCCAGGGCCTGGATTCGGCCTTGGCGGGTCTCGACATAAAAGGGCGTCTGGCCACCCCGCTTGCCGGTGTGGATAAGTACTTCACCTTCACGCAGGCGAATCAAACGCTGGCGCCCATCGAATACCACGTCAATTGCCGTACGGGTGTTCAGATCAATCCGCGTACCGTCAGCCAGCTCGATACGCCGGCGCTCACCCACGGACGTCCGGTAGTCGGCCCATACATTGCCCAGGGGCGTGTGTTGCTGGACATTCCAGCCGAGGTACCCGGTACCGCCCAGCACCAGCATCCACTTCAACACCTGGCGCCGTTGCTGGCTGGTCGACAAGGCCCGGCGGGTGAAATCCTGGGGCAGGGCGCCGAGACTGCGCTGCAACTGCTCCATTTGGTTCCACGCAGCCTGATGGGAAGGATCGCCGTTGAGCCATTGTTGCCAGGCTTGGCGCTCGGCGGCGGTAGGGGTTTGGGATTGAAACTGTACATACCAACTGGCAGCGGCCTCGAAGGTCTTGCGATCAGGCGCCGCCATTACAAGCTGTCCATGATCAATGCGCATTCGGTCAATGCACGGATCATGTGCTTCTTCACTGTGGTCAGTGAAACCTGAAGCTGATCGGCAATCTGTTGATAAGTCAGGCCCTCGATCTGCGACAGCATGAATATCCGCCGTGCTCGCTCACCGAGTGCCGACAAGGCTTTATCCACAGCCACCAACGTCTCGATGATGATGGCTTTGTCTTCTTCGCTGATGGCTATGGCTTCAGGCCGTTCGGCCAAGGTTTGCTTATAGGCCTGTTCGATGGCATGTCGACGGTAGCGATCAATCACCAAGCCCCTGGCAATGGTCGCCAAATAGTCTCGCGGTTCAACGATCTGCGCCGCATGCCGCCCGCCCAGGATGCGCACGAACGTGTCGTGCGCCACATCGGCCGCATCGCAGGCGTTATGCAACTTCCCTTTGAGCCACCCGTGCAGCCAGGAATGGTGCTGCTCATAGATGTTCTGGACCGCAGCCGTGTGTGAAGAAGGGGACATAGGGCATGACAAGGTAGGTTAATGATAATCGCTATTATTAACTGCCCTATCGTTTTCTCACAATAGATCTCTTTTTTTGCTGTGCTCACCACCGAGTGGAGGTTTCAGTTGACGTTGTCGTGGACTGAATATGGACAGTTACACCGATTTCTGCGGATTAAGCCCTGTGAATAACCGCCTCTGTGCCCAGTTGATAACAGGGCCTGAAACCTGAGTAAAAACCCGCCTGTGGATAAGCACCTGTTTAATCCACAGGCTTAAAGCACTTATCCAAGCCCCTCATTGGCACATGACCACAGACTTTTGAATCGCTGTACACAACGTAAACAAAGGCCTGTAGAGATCTATCCACAGAAAGGTAGCTACATAGAAATAAACATAAAAACAAAGATTTAATAAATTTCTCTCTTTTAATTTCTATTGTCTGTGATTCATCCACAGCTGGTTAAATTTTGTGCAAAGGGTTCTTTAGGAAGGGCTAAGTCCCTATACTTGCCGCCAAAGCTCTAAAACTCTTTCAACAGACAATTCCTGATTACCTACATAAGCAGGCACGAGGTGCGTGGTGGATTTCCCTTCCCGTTTTGAAGTGATCGTCATCGGCGGCGGTCATGCCGGTACCGAGGCAGCACTGGCGTCAGCACGCATGGGCGTAAAAACCCTGTTGTTGACGCATAACGTGGAAACCCTCGGAGCAATGAGTTGCAACCCCGCCATTGGTGGGATCGGCAAAAGCCATTTGGTTAAGGAAATCGATGCCCTTGGCGGCGTGATGGCCACGGCTACCGATAAGGGTGGTATTCAGTTTCGTGTGCTCAACAGCCGCAAAGGCCCAGCCGTACGGGCTACCCGGGCTCAAGCCGACCGCATCCTGTACAAGGCTGCTGTGCGCGAAACCCTGGAAAACCAACCGAACCTGTGGATATTTCAGCAAGCCGCGGATGACCTGATCGTCGAACAAGACCAGGTACGCGGGGTTGTCACGCAAATGGGCCTGCGTTTCTTCGCGGAATCCGTGGTGTTGACCACCGGCACGTTCCTCGGCGGACTTATCCACATTGGTATGCAGAACTATTCCGGCGGTCGCGCCGGTGATCCGCCGTCGATTGCTTTGGCAAAACGCCTGCGTGAATTGCCGCTGCGTGTCGGCCGCCTGAAAACCGGGACCCCGCCGCGTATCGACGGGCGTTCTGTGGACTTCTCGGTGATGACCGAACAGGCCGGCGATACGCCGATCCCGGTCATGTCGTTCATGGGTTCCAAAGAACAGCACCCGAAACAGGTAAGCTGCTGGATCACCCACACCAATGCCCGCACCCACGAAATCATTGCTGCGAACCTCGATCGTTCGCCGATGTACTCCGGTGTGATCGAAGGGATCGGCCCGCGTTATTGCCCGTCGATCGAAGACAAGATTCACCGCTTTGCCGACAAGGAAAGCCATCAGGTCTTCATCGAGCCCGAAGGCTTGACCACTCATGAGCTGTACCCGAACGGCATTTCCACTTCCCTGCCGTTCGACGTGCAAATCCAGATCGTGCAATCGATCCGCGGCATGGAAAACGCACACATCGTGCGTCCGGGCTACGCCATCGAATACGACTATTTCGACCCGCGCGACCTGAAGTACAGCCTGGAAACCAAAGTGATTGGCGGTCTGTTCTTCGCTGGCCAAATCAACGGAACCACCGGTTATGAAGAAGCCGGCGCCCAAGGTTTGCTGGCCGGGACCAACGCAGCATTGCGTGCGCAAGGCAAAGACAGCTGGTGCCCACGTCGAGACGAAGCGTATATCGGCGTTTTGGTCGATGACCTGATTACATTGGGCACCCAGGAACCGTACCGGATGTTCACCTCTCGGGCGGAATACCGTTTGATCCTGCGCGAGGACAACGCCGACCTGCGCCTGACCGAAAAAGGACGTGAACTTGGCCTGGTCGATGATGTGCGTTGGGAAGCCTTCTGCAAAAAACGCGAAAGCATTGCATTGGAAGAACAGCGCCTGAAAAGCACCTGGGTTCGCCCGGGGACTGAACAAGGCGACGCGATCGCTGAAAAATTCGGCACGCCGCTGACCCACGAGTACAACTTGCTCAACCTGCTGTCCCGTCCGGAAATCGACTACGCTGGTCTGGTCGAAGTGACCGGCCAGGGCGCGGAAGATCCACAGGTCGCCGAGCAGGTCGAAATCAAGACCAAATACGCCGGTTACATTGACCGCCAACAGGACGAGATCGCTCGCCTGCGCGCCAGTGAAGACACCAAGTTGCCTGTGGATATCGACTACACCGGGATTTCCGGCTTGTCGAAAGAAATCCAAAGCAAGCTGGGGATAACTCGTCCCGAGACATTGGGCCAGGCTTCACGTATTCCCGGCGTCACCCCAGCAGCCATTTCGCTGTTGATGATTCATTTGAAAAAACGCGGCGCGGGCCGTCAGTTGGAGCAAAGCGCTTGAGTTCGTTGGTCACCTCGCAACACGCAGAAGAGTTATCCACAGGCGCACGCCAGTTGGGCGTCGACCTGACCGAAACCCAGCACGAGCTGCTGTTGGGGTATTTGGCGTTGTTGATCAAATGGAACAAGGCTTACAACCTGACCGCAGTGCGTGATCCCGACGAAATGGTGTCCCGTCACCTGCTCGACAGCTTGAGCGTGATGCCATTCATCGAAAACGGCCGCTGGCTTGACGTTGGCAGTGGCGGCGGCATGCCTGGTATTCCGTTGGCCATCCTGTTTCCCGAGTCCCAAGTGACCTGCCTGGACAGCAACGGCAAGAAAACCCGTTTCCTGACCCAGGTCAAACTCGAACTCAAGCTGGATAACCTGCAAGTTATCCACAGTCGCGTCGAAGCCTTCACGCCTGAACAGCCTTTCAACGGAATTGTTTCCAGGGCCTTCAGCAGCATGGAGAACTTCAGCAACTGGACCCGCCACCTCGGCGACCGCGATACCCGCTGGCTGGCAATGAAGGGCGTCCATCCAAGCGATGAGCTGTTAGCATTGCCGGCAGACTTCCACCTCGATAGCGAACACGCCTTGGCTGTACCCGGTTGCCAAGGCCAACGCCATCTGCTGATACTGCGCCGCACGGCATGATTGGGAACACAAGCAAGAATGGCTAAGGTATTCGCGATAGCGAACCAGAAAGGTGGCGTGGGCAAAACCACCACCTGCATCAACCTCGCAGCATCCCTGGTCGCCACCAAGCGCCGGGTGCTGTTGATCGATCTCGATCCACAGGGCAACGCCACCATGGGTAGCGGTGTGGATAAACACGGCCTGGAAAACTCGGTCTACGACTTGCTGATTGGCGAGTGCGACCTGGCCCAGGCCATGCACTACTCCGAACACGGCGGTTATCAACTGCTGCCGGCCAACCGCGATTTGACCGCGGCGGAAGTGGTGCTGCTGGAAATGCAGATGAAGGAAAGCCGTCTGCGTAGCGCCTTGGCGCCGATCCGCGAGAATTACGACTACATTTTGATCGACTGCCCGCCGTCACTGTCGATGCTCACGCTGAACGCGTTGGTGGCAGCTGATGGGGTGATTATCCCCATGCAGTGCGAGTACTACGCACTGGAAGGCTTGAGCGACCTTGTGGATAACATCAAGCGTATCGCTGAGTTGCTCAACCCGAACCTGCAGATCGAAGGCTTGCTGCGGACCATGTTCGATCCGCGCCTGAGCCTGATGAACGATGTGTCGGCGCAGCTCAAGGAACATTTCGGTGATCAGCTGTACGACACGGTGATCCCGCGCAACATCCGTCTGGCCGAAGCGCCAAGCTACGGCATGCCCGCGCTGGCGTACGACAAGTCATCCCGTGGTGCCATTGCCTACCTGGCCCTGGCCGGCGAGATGGTTCGTCGCCAACGCCGCAACTCACGCACCGCTGCAGCCCAGCCAACTTAAGGAATCCCCATGGCCGTCAAGAAACGAGGTCTCGGACGTGGACTGGATGCACTGTTGAGTGGTCCGACCGTCACATCGCTTGAAGAACAAGCGGTGCAGGCCGACGAGCGCGAGTTGCAGCACCTGCCGCTGGACCTGATCCAGCGCGGCAAATACCAGCCACGGCGGGACATGGACCCCCAAGCACTGGAAGAGCTGGCCAATTCGATCAAGGCCCAAGGCGTGATGCAGCCAATCGTGGTACGCCCGATTGGCGGCGGCCGCTTTGAGATCATCGCCGGTGAGCGCCGCTGGCGCGCCAGCCAGCAGGCCGGCAAGGAAACCATCCCGGCGATGGTGCGCGATGTACCGGATGAAACCGCCATCGCCATGGCGTTGATCGAGAACATCCAGCGCGAAGACCTCAACCCGATCGAAGAAGCGATCGCGTTGCAGCGTTTGCAACAGGAATTCCAACTGACCCAGCAACAGGTGGCCGAGGCGGTGGGTAAATCCCGCGTAACCGTGTCCAACTTGCTGCGTTTGATTGCGCTGCCGGAAGTCATCAAGACCATGTTGTCCCACGGCGACCTGGAAATGGGCCACGCCCGTGCTTTGCTCGGTTTGCCGGAAAATCAACAGGTTGAAGGGGCGCGACACGTTGTCGCACGGGGGCTCACCGTTCGCCAGACCGAGGCGTTGGTTCGCCAGTGGCTCAGCGGCAAACCTGCACCGGTCGAAACGGCTAAACCTGATCCGGATATCGCCCGTCTCGAGCAGCGCCTGGCCGAGCGCCTGGGCTCTGCGGTGCAAATTCGCCACGGCAAGAAAGGCAAAGGGCAATTGGTCATCGGTTATAACTCGCTTGATGAGCTCCAGGGCGTCCTTGCCCACATCCGCTGAAACATTTGCTTATGTAGCGTGTGATCGGAAATCACTACCCGACAGTTGAATAGGGGCAGAACCGCCCCTATACTCTGCGCGCATTTTGTCGGCACAAATTATGCCAAGTTATTGATTTCCGGCAGCCGACCATTGAGGAGCAAGAGTGATGGAAACCCGCACGCCAAACACGTTGCCGTTCCATCGCTTGGCCGTTTTTCCGGTTTTATTGGCTCAATTTGTCATTTTGCTGATCGCCGCATTGGCGCTTTGGTATTGGCATGGAGTCGTTGCCGGATATTCAGGACTCTGCGGAGGCCTGATAGCCTTGCTGCCCAATATGTATTTTGCTCACAGGGCCTTTCGGTTTTCCGGCGCCCGAGCAGCCCAGGCTATCGTCCGGTCATTTTATGCCGGCGAGGCAGGGAAACTGATTTTGACGGCAGTGCTGTTTGCACTGACCTTTGCAGGTGTGAAGCCATTGGCGCCGCTGGCTGTATTCGGCGTCTTCGTGTTGACCCAACTGGTCAGCTGGTTCGCTCCCCTGCTAATGAAAACAAGACTTTCGAAACCTTAGGGCGTTTGAGGCAACCATGGCAGAAACAACCGCTTCGGGCTATATCCAGCACCACTTGCAGAACCTGACCTTCGGTCAGCTTCCTAATGGCGGCTGGGGCTTTGCCCACTCCGCAGCAGAGGCCAAAGAAATGGGCTTCTGGGCTTTCCACCTGGATACTCTGGGCTGGTCGGTCGCATTGGGTCTGATCTTCGTCTTCATTTTCCGCATGGCGGCAAAGAAGGCGACTTCCGGTCAGCCAGGTGCTTTGCAGAACTTCGTTGAAGTACTGGTCGAATTCGTCGATGGCAGCGTGAAAGACAGCTTCCATGGCCGTAGCCCGGTGATCGCACCGCTGGCACTGACCATCTTCGTCTGGGTGTTCCTGATGAACGCCGTCGACCTGATCCCGGTTGACTGGATTCCTCAGCTGGCCATGGCGATCAGCGGCGACCCGCACATTCCATTCCGTGCCGTATCGACCACTGACCCGAACGCTACCCTGGGCATGGCCCTGTCGGTCTTCGCGTTGATCATTTTCTACAGCATCAAGATCAAGGGCATCGGCGGCTTCATCGGCGAACTGACCCTGCACCCGTTCGGCAGCAAGAACATCTTCGTTCAAGCCCTGCTGATCCCGGTGAACTTCCTGCTGGAATTCGTGACCCTGATCGCCAAGCCGATTTCCCTGGCTCTGCGACTGTTCGGCAACATGTATGCCGGCGAGCTGGTATTCATTCTGATCGCTGTGATGTTCGGCAGCGGCCTGCTCTGGCTTAGCGGCCTGGGCATTGTTCTGCAGTGGGCGTGGGCTGTGTTCCACATCCTGATCATCACCCTGCAGGCCTTCATCTTCATGATGCTGACCATCGTCTACCTGTCGATGGCGCACGAAGAGAACCATTAAGACCAGTCTCGACTAGTCTGATGTCCTTCCCGGTCAAACGGGAAGGTAGGCCCTACCGGGCTATGAAACGATTTGTTTTACCGCTTTAAAATCTAAAAAACCTAAACCATACGACGTAAAAGTCGGGAGGAAAGATGGAAACTGTAGTTGGTCTAACCGCTATCGCTGTTGCACTGTTGATCGGCCTGGGCGCCCTGGGTACTGCCATTGGTTTCGGCCTGCTGGGCGGCAAGTTCCTGGAAGGCGCAGCGCGTCAGCCAGAAATGGTTCCAATGCTGCAAGTTAAAATGTTCATCGTCGCCGGCCTGCTCGACGCCGTGACCATGATCGGTGTTGGTATCGCTCTGTTCTTCACCTTCGCGAACCCTTTCGTTGGTCAACTCGCCGGTTAATCACTCGTCTTTTCGAGTGATTGGTGTGTTGTGCAACGAATGAGCGAGGTATTGGCGTGAACATTAATGCAACCATTATTGGTCAGTCCTTAGCGTTCTTGATTTTTGTCGTTTTCTGCATGAAGTTCGTATGGCCTCCGGTCATCGCAGCTCTGCACGAACGTCAGAAGAAGATCGCGGATGGGCTGGACGCTGCAGCACGAGCAGCTCGCGACCTGGAGTTGGCCCAAGATAAAGCGGGTCAACAACTGCGCGAAGCGAAAGCTCAAGCAGCCGAAATCATTGAGCAAGCCAAGAAACGCGGTAACCAGATCGTTGAAGAGGCTGTTGAAAAAGCCCGTATCGACGCTGACCGTGTGAAGGTTCAGGCTCAGGCCGAGATCGAGCAGGAACTGAACGGTGTCAAAGATGCGCTGCGTGCCCAACTGGGTGCTCTGGCCGTCGGCGGTGCTGAGAAGATCCTGGGTGCCACAATCGATCAAAACGCGCACGCGGAGCTGGTAAACAAACTGGCTGCTGAAATTTAAGCGAGGGCGATCATGGCAGAATTGACCACGTTGGCCCGACCTTACGCTAAGGCAGCCTTCGAGCACGCCCAGGCCCACCAGCAGCTGGCCTCTTGGTCAGCCATGCTCGGCCTGGCTGCAGCAGTGTCGCAAGACGACACAATGCAGCGCGTGCTCAAGGCCCCGCGACTGACGAGCGCAGACAAGGCCGCCACTTTTATTGAAGTGTGCGGCGACAAGTTTGATGTGAAAGTGCAGAACTTCATCCACGTCGTTGCCGAAAACGACCGTCTCCTGCTTCTGCCGGAGATTGCCGCTCTGTTCGACCTGTACAAGGCCGAGCAAGAGAAGTCGGTAGACGTTGAAGTGACCAGTGCTTTTGCATTGAACCAAGAACAGCAAGACAAACTCGCCAAGGTTCTCAGTGCACGACTCGACCGGGAAGTGCGCCTGCAAGTTGCGGAAGACAAGTCCCTCATTGGGGGCATTGTCATTCGCGCCGGCGACCTGGTTATCGATGGCTCGATTCGCGGCAAACTCGCGAATCTTGCCGAAGCATTGAAATCTTGAGTTTGAAGGGGCAGCAGAGCAATGCAGCAACTCAATCCTTCCGAAATAAGTGAAATTATCAAGGGCCGCATCGACAAGCTCGATGTGACCTCCCAAGCCCGTAACGAAGGCACTGTCGTCAGCGTATCTGACGGTATCGTGCGGATTCACGGTCTGGCCGACGTAATGTCCGGCGAGATGATCGAGTTTCCGGGCGGCGTCTTCGGTATGGCCCTCAACCTGGAGCAGGACTCCGTAGGTGCCGTTATCCTGGGCGCTTACCAGTCTCTGGCTGAAGGCATGAGCGCCAAGTGCACCGGCCGCATCCTGGAGGTTCCGGTTGGTAAGGAACTGCTGGGTCGCGTAGTCGACGCACTGGGTAACCCTGTTGACGGCAAAGGTCCACTGGGCAACACCGAGACCGACGCGGTCGAGAAAGTTGCTCCAGGCGTGATCTGGCGTAAGTCGGTAGACCAGCCTGTACAGACTGGCTACAAGGCTGTCGATGCCATGATCCCTGTCGGCCGTGGCCAGCGTGAGCTGATCATCGGTGACCGTCAGATCGGTAAAACCGCTCTGGCGATCGACGCGATCATCAACCAGAAAGACAGCGGCATTTTCTGCGTCTACGTAGCCATCGGTCAGAAGCAATCGACCATCGCCAACGTGGTTCGCAAGCTGGAAGAGAACGGCGCACTGAAAAACACGATCATCGTGGCTGCCAGTGCTTCGGAATCGCCTGCACTGCAATACCTGGCACCGTATGCCGGTTGCACCATGGGTGAATTCTTCCGCGACCGCGGTGAAGACGCGCTGATCGTTTATGATGATCTGTCCAAGCAAGCAGTGGCTTACCGCCAGATTTCCCTGCTGCTGCGCCGTCCACCAGGCCGTGAAGCTTACCCAGGCGACGTGTTCTATCTCCACTCCCGTCTGCTGGAGCGCGCATCCCGCGTTTCGGAAGAGTACGTAGAGAAGTTCACCAACGGCGCAGTGACCGGCAAAACCGGTTCCCTGACTGCACTGCCGATCATCGAAACCCAGGCTGGCGACGTTTCCGCGTTCGTTCCGACCAACGTGATTTCCATCACCGACGGTCAGATCTTCCTGGAATCGGCCATGTTCAACTCGGGCATCCGCCCTGCAGTGAACGCCGGTGTTTCGGTATCCCGTGTGGGTGGTGCCGCTCAGACCAAGATCATCAAGAAGCTCTCCGGTGGTATCCGTACCGCTCTGGCTCAGTACCGTGAACTGGCGGCATTCGCCCAGTTCGCTTCTGACCTGGACGAAGCGACCCGTAAGCAACTTGAGCATGGTCAGCGCGTTACCGAGCTGATGAAGCAGAAGCAATACGCCCCAATGTCGATCGCTGACATGGCGTTGTCGCTGTATGCCGCTGAGCGTGGGTTCCTGACTGACGTCGAAATCGCCAAGGTCGGCAGCTTTGAACAAGCGCTGATTGCTTACTTCAACCGCGATCACGCCGACTTGTTGGCCAAGATCAACGTGAAGGGTGACTTCAATGACGAAATCGACGCTGGCCTCAAAGCCGGTATCGAGAAGTTCAAGGCCACCCAAACCTGGTAAGCCGCAGCGGGAGCCGCAAGGCTCCCGCTTGCTAACCTGATAGGTGTTACATGGCAGGCGCAAAAGAGATTCGCAGTAAGATTGCGAGCATCAAAAGCACGCAAAAGATTACCAGCGCCATGGAAAAAGTGGCGGTCAGCAAAATGCGCAAGGCACAAATGCGCATGGCTGCTAGCCGTCCTTATGCGGAGCGTATCCGCCAGGTAATTGGGCATCTGGCCAACGCCAACCCGGAATACCGCCACCCATTCATGATCGAGCGCGAAGTTAAGCGTGTGGGTTATGTGGTTGTGAGCAGTGACCGTGGTTTGTGCGGTGGTTTGAATACCAACCTGTTCAAGGCCCTGGTCAAGGACATGGCGGTAAACCGCGAAAACGGCGTCGAGATTGATCTGTGTGTAGTTGGTAGCAAGGGTGCGGCCTTTTTCCGCAACTTCGGCGGCAACGTCGTAGCAGCTATCAGCCACCTGGGTGAAGAGCCGTCGATCAACGATTTGATCGGCAGTGTGAAGGTGATGCTGGATGCATACCTGGAAGGCCGGATTGACCGCCTCTCCGTGGTATCCAACAAGTTCATCAACACCATGACCCAGCAGCCAACCGTGGAGCAATTGATTCCACTGGTGGCGACTCCGGATCAGGAACTCAAGCACCACTGGGACTACCTCTACGAACCAGATGCCAAAGAGCTGCTTGACGGCTTGATGGTGCGCTACGTGGAGTCGCAGGTGTACCAGGCGGTGGTCGAGAACAACGCAGCTGAACAAGCGGCGCGGATGATCGCGATGAAAAACGCTACCGATAACGCCGGTGATCTGATCAGCGATTTGCAGCTGATCTACAACAAGGCGCGTCAGGCTGCGATCACCCAAGAGATCTCGGAAATCGTCGGCGGCGCTGCCGCGGTTTAACGGTTCAAATATTCAGAGGATCCAGCTATGAGTAGCGGACGTATCGTTCAAATCATCGGCGCCGTTATCGACGTGGAATTTCCACGCGACAGCGTACCGAGCATCTACAACGCGCTGAAAGTACAAGGCGCGGACACTACTCTGGAAGTTCAGCAGCAGCTGGGCGACGGCGTAGTTCGTACCATTGCGATGGGTTCCACCGAAGGCTTGAAGCGCGGTCTGGACGTTGTCGACTCTGGCGCAGCCATCTCCGTACCGGTCGGTAAAGCGACCCTGGGCCGGATCATGGACGTACTGGGCAACCCGATTGACGAAGCTGGTCCGATTGACACCGAAGAGCGTTGGGGCATTCACCGTCCAGCACCTTCGTTCGCGGAACAAGCTGGCGGCAACGACCTGCTGGAAACCGGCATCAAGGTTATCGACCTGGTTTGCCCGTTCGCCAAAGGCGGTAAAGTCGGTCTGTTCGGTGGTGCCGGTGTAGGCAAGACCGTAAACATGATGGAACTGATCCGTAACATCGCCATCGAGCACAGCGGTTATTCCGTGTTCGCCGGTGTGGGTGAGCGTACCCGTGAGGGTAACGACTTCTACCACGAGATGAAGGACTCCAACGTTCTGGACAAAGTGGCACTGGTTTACGGTCAGATGAACGAGCCGCCGGGTAACCGTCTGCGCGTAGCACTGACCGGCCTGACCATGGCCGAGAAGTTCCGTGACGAAGGTAACGACGTTCTGCTGTTCGTCGACAACATCTACCGTTACACCCTGGCCGGTACTGAAGTATCCGCACTGCTGGGCCGTATGCCTTCCGCAGTAGGTTACCAGCCGACCCTGGCTGAAGAGATGGGCGTTCTACAAGAACGTATCACTTCGACCAAGGAAGGTTCGATCACTTCGATCCAAGCGGTATACGTACCTGCGGATGACTTGACCGACCCGTCGCCTGCGACCACTTTCGCCCACTTGGATGCCACCGTCGTTCTGTCCCGTGACATCGCTTCCCTGGGTATCTACCCAGCGGTCGATCCACTCGACTCGACTTCGCGCCAGCTGGACCCGAACGTGATCGGCCAGGAGCACTACGACACCGCTCGCGGCGTTCAGTACGTGCTGCAGCGTTACAAAGAACTGAAGGACATCATTGCGATCCTGGGTATGGACGAGCTGTCGGAAGCCGACAAGCAGTTGGTAAACCGTGCTCGTAAGATCCAGCGTTTCTTGTCGCAGCCGTTCTTCGTGGCTGAAGTCTTCACCGGTGCATCGGGTAAATACGTTTCCCTGAAAGACACCATTGCTGGCTTCAAAGGCATCCTCAACGGTGACTACGACCACCTGCCAGAACAAGCGTTCTACATGGTCGGCGGCATCGAAGAAGCGATCGAGAAAGCCAAGAAACTGTAATCCAGGCGCCCGGAAACGGGCGCTCATCAGGTTGAGGCAATCAGATGGCTATGACAGTCCATTGCGATATCGTCAGCGCGGAAGGGGAAATCTTCTCCGGTCTGGTAGAGATGGTGATTGCACACGGCGAACTCGGTGACCTTGGTATTGCCATGGGTCACGCGCCGTTGATCACCAGCTTGAAGCCAGGTCCGATCACTCTGACCAAGCAAGGCGGGGAAAAAGAGGTGTTTTACATCTCTGGTGGTTTCCTCGAGGTTCAGCCGAACATGGTCAAGGTTCTTGCCGACACCGTGCAACGTGCTGGCGACCTGGATGAAGCCTCCGCTCAGGAAGCCGTCAAGGCTGCTGAGAAGGCCCTGAACGAAAAGGGTGCGGACTTCGACTACAGCGCTGCTGCTGTACGTCTGGCCGAGGCTGCAGCTCAGCTGCGCACGCTCCAGCAGATCCGCAAGAAGTAACCGGCCACGCCGTCATGCTTCATGCGCGATTGATTAAAAAGGGTAGCCTCGGCTACCCTTTTTCTTTTTCAGCAAAACACTTCTTTGGTCTGAAGCCGGACCGCCCAGGATTGGTAGCCACTCATGTCTCTTGAAATCGTCATTCTCGCCGCAGGCCAGGGCACCCGCATGCGTTCGGCCCTGCCCAAGGTGCTGCACCCGGTTGCCGGCAATTCCATGCTGGGCCATGTTATCCACAGCGCCCGGCAACTCGATCCGCAACGCATTCATGTAGTGATCGGCCATGGTGCCGATGTGGTACGTGAGCGCCTCGCCGCGGACGATCTGAATTTCGTATTGCAAGACAAACAACTGGGCACCGGCCATGCCACTGCCCAAGCCGTGCCGTTCATCACCGCCGACACTGTGCTGATCCTCTACGGCGACGTACCGCTGATCGAAGTCGAAACCCTGCAACGCCTGCTCAAGCACGTCGTGCCTGGCCAGATGGGCCTGCTGACGGTTGAACTGGATGATCCCACCGGTTACGGGCGCATCGTGCGTAACGCCGATGGCAAGGTTGCCGCTATTGTCGAGCACAAAGATGCCAGCGAAGCCCAGCGCGCCATTACCGAGGGCAACACCGGGATCCTGGCGATCCCCGCCGATAACCTCGGCGACTGGATGAGCCGCCTGTCCAATAACAACGCCCAAGGCGAGTACTACCTCACCGACGTCATCGAGATGGCAGTAAGCGATGGCCTGCTGGTCGCCACCGAGCAGCCCCACGACCCGATGGAAGTGCAGGGCGCCAACGACCGCAAGCAACTCGCCGAACTGGAACGTCACTACCAATTGCGCGAAGGCCGTCGCCTGATGGCCCAAGGCGTGACCTTGCGTGACCCGGCACGCTTCGATGTACGTGGTGAAGTGACCGTCGGCCGCGATGTGCTGATCGACATTAACGTGATCCTCGAAGGTCGCGTGATCATCGAGGACGACGTGGTGATTGGCCCGAACTGTGTGATCAAGGACAGCACCCTGCGCAAAGGCGTGGTGGTCAAGGCCAACAGTCACTTGGACGGTGCGGTGATGGGCGAGGGCAGCGATGCGGGTCCGTTTGCGCGACTGCGCCCCGGAACCGTCATGGGCGCCAGGGCGCACGTGGGCAATTTCGTCGAGCTGAAAAACGCCAAAATGGGTGACGATGCGAAGGCCGGCCACTTGGCCTACCTCGGTGATGCGGTGATTGGGGCTCGCAGCAACATTGGCGCTGGTGCCATTACCTGTAATTACGACGGCGCGAACAAGTACCAGACGACCATTGGTGAAGACGTATTTATCGGCTCCAACAACTCGCTGATCGCCCCCGTTTCTATCGGAGATGGCTCGAACACCGCAGCGGGCTCAACCATCAACCAGGATGTGGATAAGTCTCAACTGGCGGTAGCCCGCGCCCGCCAACGCAACATCGACGGTTGGAAGCGTCCGGTCAAAATCAAAAAGACATGAGTTATCCATAGTCTCCTCAGCAACAGGCATTCAATGTGGGAGGGGGCTTGCCCCCGATAGCGATAGTTCAGCCAATGTAGTCAGTGGCTGACACACTGCTATCGGGGGCAAGCCCCCTCCCACATTTGCGCTGCGTCATATCAAAAATTTGCTGTGTCCCGCTTGACGATCTTTCGGCAATAGGTTTTGATTGCCTTCGTTATCTTTCGAAACGAAACTTACCATAGCCATGTCGAAACGAAATACACCCCAACGACGCCACAATATCCTGACCTTGCTCAATGAACAGGGCGAAGTCAGCGTGGACGAATTGGCCAAGCGTTTCGAAACGTCGGAAGTTACGATCCGTAAGGACCTGGCCGCACTCGAAAGCAACGGCCTGCTGCTGCGTCGCTACGGGGGCGCGATCACCATGCCCCAGGAGTTGGTGGGCGACGCTGCCCAGCCCATCTCGGTGTACAAGCGCGCCATCGCCCGTGCCGCCGTGATGCGCCTGCGTGAACACGCCCGCATCATCATCGACAGCGGCAGCACCACCGCCGCCATGATCCCCGAACTGGGCCACCAGCCAGGCCTGGTGGTGATGACCAATTCCCTCCACGTGGCCCGCGCCTTGAGCGAACTGGAACACGAGCCGGTGCTGTTGATGACCGGCGGCACCTGGGATCCGCATTCGGACTCGTTCCAGGGCCAGGTTGCCGAGCAGGTGCTGCGTTCTTACGACTTCGATCAACTGTTCATCGGTGCCGACGGCATCGACTTGGAACGCGGCACCACCACCTTCAACGAATTGCTGGGCCTGAGCCGCGTCATGGCTGAGGTCGCCCGTGAAGTGGTGGTGATGGTCGAATCCGACAAGATCGGCCGCAAGATTCCCAACCTGGAACTGCCCTGGAGCAGCGTCCATACCCTTATCACCGATGATCGCCTGCCGCTTGAGGCCCGCGACCAGATCCAAGCCCGCGGCATTACGCTGATATGCGCGGCAATCATCTAGGAGAAACACCATGTGTGGCATCGTAGGCGCAGTCGCTGAACGCAACATCACCCCGATCCTGCTCGAAGGCCTCAAGCGCCTGGAATACCGCGGCTATGACAGCGCTGGTGTGGCGGTCTTCACCAACGCCGGCAAGCTGGAGCGCATGCGCCGTCCGGGCAAGGTCAGCGAGTTGGAGCAGGCCCTGGCCGGCGAGCCGCTGGTTGGCCGCCTGGGTATTGCCCACACCCGTTGGGCGACTCACGGTGCGCCCTGCGAACGCAACGCCCACCCGCACTTTTCGGGCGACCTGGCCGTGGTGCACAACGGCATTATCGAAAACCACGAAGTGCTGCGTGAACAACTCAAGGGCCTGGGCTACGTGTTCACTTCGGACACCGACACTGAAGTCATCGCCCACCTGCTCAACCATAAACTCAAGGACCTGGGCGACCTGACCGTTGCCCTCAAGGCCACCGTCAAAGAGCTTCACGGCGCCTACGGCCTGGCCGTGGTCAGTGCCAGCCAACCGGACCGCGTAGTCGCTGCTCGCAGTGGCAGCCCGCTGGTGATCGGCCTGGGCCTGGGCGAAAACTTCCTCGCCTCCGACCAACTGGCCCTGCGCCAGGTCACCGACCGCTTCATGTATCTGGAAGAAGGCGATATTGCTGACATCCGTCGTGAAAGCGTGGCGATCTGGGACGTTAACGGTCAATCCGTCGAGCGCGAAGCCGTGCAATACCGCGACGGCGCCGAAGCGGCCGACAAAGGTGAATACCGCCACTTCATGCTCAAGGAAATCCACGAGCAGCCAGCGGTGGTGCAACGCACCCTGGAAGGTCGCCTGAGCCAGAACCAAGTGCTGGTCAACGCCTTCGGCCCACAGGCCGCCGAGCTGTTCGCCAAAGTGCGCAACGTGCAGATCGTTGCCTGTGGCACCAGCTACCACGCCGGCATGGTTGCGCGTTACTGGCTGGAAGAACTGGCCGGCATCCCGTGCCAGGTCGAAGTCGCCAGCGAATTCCGCTACCGCAAGGTGGTGGTGCAGCCCGACACCCTGTTCGTGACCATCTCCCAGTCCGGCGAAACCGCCGACACCCTGGCCGCCCTGCGCAATGCCAAGGAGCTGGGCTTCCTGGCCAGCCTGGCGATCTGCAACGTCAGCATCAGCTCCCTGGTGCGTGAGTCCGACCTGACCCTGCTGACCCAGGCCGGTCGCGAAATCGGTGTGGCGTCCACCAAAGCCTTCACCACCCAGTTGGTGGGTCTGTTGCTGCTGACCCTGTCCCTGGGCCAAGTGCGCGGCACCCTGGCCGAAGGCGTCGAAGCCACGCTGGTCGAAGAACTGCGCCGCCTGCCAACCCGCCTGGGCGAAGCCCTGGCCATGGACAGCACCGTGGAAAAAGTCGCCGAACTGTTCGCCGACAAGAACCACACCCTGTTCCTCGGCCGTGGCGCGCAATACCCGGTGGCGATGGAGGGTTCGCTCAAGCTCAAGGAAATCTCGTACATCCACGCCGAAGCCTACCCGGCCGGTGAACTCAAGCATGGCCCATTGGCCCTGGTGGATGACGACATGCCGGTGGTCACCGTGGCGCCGAACAACGAACTGCTGGAGAAACTCAAGTCCAACCTGCAGGAAGTTCGCGCCCGTGGCGGCCAACTGGTGGTGTTTGCTGACGAAAAGGCCGGCATGACCAACGGTGAAGGCACCCACGTCATCAACATGCCGCACATCAACGACACCCTGTCGCCGATCCTCTACACCATCCCGCTGCAGTTGCTCTCGTACTACGTCGCCGTGCTCAAGGGCACTGACGTCGACCAGCCGCGCAACCTGGCGAAGTCGGTGACCGTGGAGTAATCCGCCACACCCTGGAGGCCCGCCCGGGTCTCCAGGCTCCCGCGAAAGGACGCGCCCTCAATGCAAGCCCCCTCCCAGCTTCACCAACGCTTGAACAACCGCCGCTTCACCGTCGCCAACAATGCCCAGGGGCTTTCCGGCTCGGGCACGGTGTTTCATTACCTTGTGGAGGGTGATGCCATCTCCAGCACTTACCAGGGCGGGCGCGTTCGCCTGGGCACGCAAGTGGGACGAGTGACAGGCCCGGACACTATCGAACTGCTGTTTCAGTGCCTGACCTTGGACGGTGAGCTGCTGTCCGGTTGGTCGCGTGGCACGGTCGGTTTGGATGTTGCCGGGGCTACCACGCTGAGCTTTGTCTGGGGTTGGTTGTCGGGGGCAACGGGAGGCGGGGAGTCAAGTTACGTTGAGCTTGCTGAGTGCGACAACCACTCCTAAGGCACAAACTCCACCCGCAACCCCCGACTCACACTGCGCCCCTGATCATCACTGACCCGCAACTGATACTCCCCCGACTTGCCCGGCCGCCAATTCAACGTGGTTTGCGGTGGCCCTTGGCCGATCAAGGTTTGATCGGCAAACCAGTACAGCGTCGTTGCATCGCTGGCGGCGTTGGCATTCAGCGGGATGCTTTCCTGGGGCTGGGACAGGCGCAGTTGATAGCTCACTTGGGTCAGCGGCGAGCGGATCTGCGGGGCTTCGCTCTGGTCGCTGAGGCGGTTGGGCTGGCAGTTTTTCATTACGGTTGGCGGGGTACGTCGCGGCAGGCCGGCGGCGCGGTACAGGCGTTGCACATCGCTGGGCCAGAATTCGAAGACTTCTTCGCGGGTGTATTGCGCGTCAAACGGCGGGCAGGCCGCCTTGCCGGTGCGGGTGTCGATCAGCACCGGGCGGTGCAGGTTCGACACGCGAATCGGCGATACGCCGGGGATGTACCAGGTCTTGCGGGTTTGCGGGCACCAGCGGTTGGGCAACTCGCCGGACGCGGCGCAAACATCAATGCGCACTAATCCGGCGGGCGGTTTGTCGGCTTTGATCACCACGTTGGGCAAGGCCAAAGGCAGGGCGTCGGCGATGCGGAAGAACAACGGCGCGGCGGTCTTGGCCCCGATGAAGGCTGGGTTTGGACGACCATCGAAGTTGCCCACCCACACCACCAGCACGTAGGGGCCGACCAGTCCTGCACTCCACGCATCGTGAAAACCCCAGGAAGTGCCGGTTTTCCAGGCGGTGCGCCAGTGACGTCCAGGCAGGCCATCCGGGCGTGGGTTACGACGCAGCATGTCGCGCACCATGAACGCTGCCTGGGGCGTCAGCAGTTGGGCGCCGGTGGTCTGGGGCTGTTCCTGCAAATAGCGCAATGGCCGCAGATGCCCATCACCGGCCAGCATCACATACAGCCGCGCCAGCTCTTCCGGGGTCATTTCACCACCACCGAGGGCCAGGGCCAGGCCGTAATGGCTTTCGTCACGCAGGCCTTTGATCCCGGCGCGTTGCAGCAGTCCGTATAAGGAAGGCGACTTGACCTGACTGGCGAGCCACACCGCCGGGATGTTGCGACTACGGATCAGCGCATCCCGCGCTGTCAGTGGCCCGACAAAACTGCCGTCGAAATTTTCCGGTTGGAAGTAGCCGAAGTTACTCGGCAGGTCCTTGAGGATGCTCATGGGGTGGATCACCCCTTGGTCCAGCGCCAGCCCGTACAGGAACGGCTTGAGTGTCGACCCTGGCGAGCGCCGCGACAGCACGCCATTGACCTGGCCGTGAAGGCTTGTGGATAAGTAATCCGCCGACCCGACCAATGCCTTGACGCTCTGGTCGCGGCTGTCGATCAAGATCGCCGTGGCGTTTTCCACACCCGTGCTGCGCCGTTCGGCGATGAAGCCGGTGATCAGACGTTCGAGCAATTGTTGCAGCGGCAGGTTGAGGGTGCTGTTCAGCTCAGTGCCGGGCTGGGATGCCAGCAGTTGCTCACTCAAATGCGGCGCAAGGAACGGGATGTGCTGGCGGTCGCGTGCTTCGAGGGGCAACTCCAGCAAACTGTCGTTACGCGGGTCCTGTGGATAAGTCTCGCGCCAGTCGTTCATCAAGCGCAGCCGGGCGTTTTGCAGCGACGGCCCGAAGCGCGCCCGCCGCCCTGGCTGTTGCGGGATCACCGCCAGCGCCAGGGCTTCGGACAATGACAGTTGCGCCGCCGACTTGCCGAAGTAGATATGGCTGGCCGCTTCGGCACCTTCGATATTGCCACCCATGGGCGCCAGGTTCAGATAGGCCTCAAGGATGTCGTGCTTGCTGTAGCGCGCCTCCAGCCACAGTGCCAAGGCCATCTGCTGCAACTTGCCCGGCACCTGGCGGGTGTTCAAGTCCCACAGGCGCCGTGCCAATTGCATGCTCAAGGTCGAGCCGCCCTGGCGCTGGCCACCGCTGTAGGTGGCCATGGCCGCGCGAAGCAACGCCGGGGGATTGATCCCCGGGTGCCAGTAGAAATTGCGGTCTTCCTTGAGCAGCAAGGCTTCGACCAATGAAGGAGAAATCCGCTCCAACGGTAGCCAAAGACGGTATTGCCCGTCATCCGCCAACGTCATGCGCAGCAGCGCGCCGTCATCGGCCAACACCACCCGCGATGAGGTCACGGCCTTTTCCAGCGGAGCGTGGGGCCACACCCGCAGCGCCACCAGGACCACCGCCGCTGCGAACAGCGGCAGTGTCAGTCGCTTAAGGCTTGGTAATTTCAAGCTGGCCTACTTTGCCGCGCCCTTGCAGGGTGGTTTCGTACATGCCCTCGGCGTAGGCCGGTGGCGTATTGAAGGTGCCCGCGTTGGTAGCGCGCACGCGGTAGACGAAAGTGCCTACATCGCGCAGCGCGGTACCGTACAGCACCACGCGATCATCGCGCACATCGACGTACTCCGGCTGCCAGTTGCTCAGCTCGGTTTCGCCGATAGGGGCTTGCCAGCTTTCTTCTTCCTGGCTGTCCTCTTCCACGTACTCGGACTCTTCGCCTTCCTCGCTGCTCGCGGCTTCTGGCTCCGGCGGCAAGTTATACACAGGCTCGACGCCACCCGGCAGCAGGTCGACCACGGCCACTTGCTGCACCTGGTCACGGTCGGTCGCGCGCAGACGCAGGCGCACCAGGAACTCATCGCCTACCGCGACCTTGCTCACCGGCTCGCCCTTGAGGTCGAGGTATTCGTGGATGATCTCCAGGCCATTGGTGATCGGCTTGAGTTTGGCGCCCTTGTCGAAACCGGCTTCGCTGAGCATGAAGAACGCCGCCGGGCCGTCGGATTTTTCCATCACCAGCTTCTGCGTGGCGCCTGGCACAGCGGCGCGGGGTGGCTGGCCGGCCATCTCCAGCAATTGCTGCTGCTTGTCCCCCAGCCAGGCGGTGGCCTTGAGCGTCATGTCGCTTTGCGCACGCTGGCCGTAGTTGTCCAAGGCGCGCAACAGCAGGGCGGCCGACAGCGAGTTGTAACGTTGCTCGTTGAGGCGCTTACCGAGTTTATCCAGCAGCGCTGTAGGCACATCGTCCATCAGCTCTGGGAAATGTCGGGCCAGCAGGTGCAGGTGTTCGGCGTCGTGCACCAGCGGGTCGTAGTACAAACCGTCGCTGTCCCACTTATCCACAAGCGAACGCCAGGGGATTTTGCGGAACAGTGTGTCAGCCTGGCGATCCTGCTTGAGCAGCTTGTAGCTGGCCGCCAGGTAAGCGGCGCCCAAGTCGTTCTGCCAACTATCCTTGAAGTAGCCCTCGTAGCGCTCGCGGATATCGCTCAAGGCGCCGCTTACCAGAATCCCCTGACGGCTTAGCAGGTAACTGGCGTAGGCGCGGTTGCGCAATTCCGACAGGCCTTCGCTGGGGCCATTGGCCAGGTCAGTCAGATACGCATTCGAGCGCACCAACAGGTCTTCCGGCACCGGCAAGCCGCGCTCCTTGGCTTCGATCAAGAAGTCGGTGGCGTACACGCTGGCGTACGGCGCCACGTCCGGGTTTGCTGCCCACAAACCAAAGCCCCCGGCCTGGTTCTGGCGCTGGCGCAGCATGCGCACTGCACTGCCGAAGGCCTGTTCGGCTTCGGGTGCGTTGCCGCCCCAGATCAACGCCGGCATGGCCTTGGACACCAGTTGCTCGGTGCAGGCGTAGCCGTAGTCGTCCAGGTAATGCTTGAGGCCGTTGGCCCATACCAGTGGCGAGGCCGCCACACCCAACTGTACGTCGCGCAGTTGGCTGAACAGCTCTCGGGTCGGCTTGAGCTCTTTGCTGGCGCTCTCAAAGCGACCCAGGCTCAGGGCGACGCGATGTTCGCTCAGTGGGCGGATCGAAGTGGTTTCGGCCACCTGGATACGTTTGCCGTCCGGCAGCACTGCGACAAAACGCAGGTCCGCCGACCCCAGAGTTTCACCGACCTTGATCTTGAACTCGGCGGTGCCTTCCTTGCGCGGTTGCAGGGACAAGGTGCCGCCCTTGTCGCCCTGTACCTTCAGGCCATCGCTGGTCTGCAGTTCAAACTTCACCTCTGCCGCCGCGTCGAGGTTGCTGAACACCCCGGCGCTGACGTTGAACACATCCCCCGGCGCCACAAACGCCGGCACGTTTGGCGTGATCACGATCGGACCGCGGACTTCGGTATTGGCTTCGCTGACGCCCACGCTGTCGCTGTCCACCGCCACTGCAAACAGGTGAAGCTTGCCGTTGAAGCTGTCCGGCACCTGGTAATGCAGCACGGTCTCGCCAGTTGGCAGGTCGACCAGTCCAGACCACCAAGCCACGGGCGGCTGGTGTTTACGCTTGAACGGGTTGAGGTGATTGGCCAGGGCGCCTTCCGTATCGCCACCGGGCGCTGCCCCACTGAGCAGACGGCTGAATTCCGGCAGGATCAGGTCAAGGATCTGACTGGTGCCTACTTCCAGCGCACGTTTCTGAAAGAAAAAGCCCAGCGGGTCCGGCGTCTGGTAGCGCGCCACTTGCAGGATGCCTTCGTCCACCGCGTACACCACCGCGCGGCCTGGGCGGTCGGCGTTGACCTTGATGTCGAGCATCTGCCCCGGCTCGATCTTCGCCGGGCCTTCAACCTTCAGCGCCATGCGCCGCGCATCCAGATTGATGCTGAAGGGCACCACGCCATAGGACAGAGGGCTCATGTACACCTCGGCCGAACCCATATCGCGCACAAATTGCACGTTGACGTAGGCATTGCCCTCAAGCCCCGCAGGCACGCGGATATGTTGCACGCTGTTGGTGCTGTCGGCCTTGAACCACTGCTGGGTGTAGACCTTGTCCCGCTCGATGGTGATCAAGCCGGCGCCGGTATACGGCGCGCGGATGCTGATGGCGATTTCATCACCGGTGGCGTAGCTGCGTTTATCCAGGCGCAGTTGCAACTCGGCATTGCGTTCCAGGGAGCGCGAAGTGTTGCCACGCCCGGCCACGCTGTAGTCGATCTGGTTGAGCAGATTGCCGTTGGCGTCCTTGAGTTGTACGGTGAAATCGCCCGGTGTGCCGGTGTTCAAGGCCTGCTTGGCGCCCTCCTTGGTCATCAGCAGCGGTGAGGCCGGCTGGCTGATGTTCTTGATGCGCGACTCGTACTTGTAGGTGCCGTTGGATTGTTTCACCAGCACCGACACATAACGGTGCTCGACCACCTCTGTAGTCAGGCCGTCCACCGCCAGGGGCGAAAGGTCCGGCGCGACGGCCAGCCATTGCACTTGGCGCGGCGCATCCTTGGCGACGTACGACAGCGAGTCCTGACTTTTCACACCCACAAGGTAGGGTGCGGACGACACCAGCAAGGCACTTTGCGCCGCCACATTGCGCCCGCCTTCGGCTTCGAACACCTGGCTCATCACCTGCAGGCGATAGGTGCTGTTGGCGAAGCGTTGCAGGTTGAGGTCGAGCACGGCCTGGCCGTTATCGTCGACGGTGGTTTCGGCCAGGTCTTCAGTGGTGGCGTCTTCCAGGGAGTCGTTGAGACGGAAACGGTAATCCGGGTAACGATCAAACGCAGCGAGTGTTGGGCTCAGGGACATTTTGGCGGTCACACGACGGCCGGACGCCGGGGCGCCAAACAGATGCATCGCGGTGACCTTGGCGACCACCTGATCCGGTGGGATCCAGCCCTGCACCGGCGTGTCGTGCAGGCTCAGGCTGACCTTCATGCGGTCCGGTTCGAAGTCACGGACCTTGAAGCTCACGCTGCCCAGGTCGGTGCGGGTCTGCTTCTGGCCGATCAACTGCAAGGTCGCGGTGTATTCCCCGGCGGGGGCGACTTCGCTGCTGGGGAAATCAAAGCTTTCAAAACCGCTGGCGGACAGCTTCAACGGTTGGCGAATCACTTCCAGGCCACGGGGGTCGGTGATTTGCAGTTCCACCGGCAGGCCCAGCAGGGCGCCTTTCCAGTTGCCGCTGCGCACGATCATGCCCAGGTGCGCGGTTTCGCCCGGACGGTACAGGCCGCGGTCGGTAAACAGGTAGGCGCTGAGGCGATCAATCGCACCGTCTTCTTCCAAACCGCCTACATCGAAGCGCGACAGATCCAGTTGCTGGGACTGACGGGCGATCGGCAAAAACGACTGGTCATTGCCGCGAGTGACCACATACATCAGCGGCGTTTTCTCACGGCGCAACTCATCCAGCTTGGCGAAGTGCGCGTGGCCTTCGGCGTCGGTGCGGCCACTGCTCACCGGCAGACCGTTACGCCCAATGATGTCGACTTGTGCATCGGACACCGGCGAACCATTGCCGATGGATTGCACATACACGTCATGGCTGCCATCGCTGGAGCGCTTGGCGATGATGCCCAGGTCCGTCACCACGATAAAACGCAAGTCGCTGGTGCTGCTGCGGTCGTACTCGAAGGTGCGCTGGGCCGGATCATCCTGCGGGCTCAGCTTGAGCACGAAAATGCCGCGCCGCCCGCCGTTGGCGGTGAGGTAGTGGCTGAGATCCACGTTGTCGTAGACGGTTTTCGCCGGGTCATTGGATGACAGCGGGATATCCAGCGATTGACGCTCGACCATGCGATCGAAGTATTCGTTGCCGAAGTTCGGCCGGGCAAAGCTGCCGCTGCTTTGGTCCACCAGGTGTTGCAATTGGTTGGGCAGCAGGCGAGCGATTTCCACATGGGCGCCAGGCACACCGCGGGCCATGAAGCCCAGGCGTTTTTCGCCGTTGAGGCTGAGCAAGGCGCCGTCAGACAGGAACTGCAGGGTGCGTGGGTAAGCCGGCATGCTGATCAGCGACGGCGTAGGATCCTTCGCCAGGTAGCCGCCGATGGCTTCCAGGTTGGCGGGCACGCGTACATACACCGCGCGGCCCGCCGGGGCCTTGAATTTGAAGGCATGCAGGGTGTTCAGAGGCTCGACGCTGGGCACGTGGGTCAGGTTGAGCTTGGTGCTGCGGGCGAGCAGGGCGTCGTCGATCTCGTTGCTGCTGTAGGGGCGCGTGTCGTCCTGGGCTTTTTCCGGCAACAACCAGGCCTGGACCTTACCGGCAATGGTCTCATCGGCTACCGCGCTGGAACTGCTGAACATCAACACCGGCTCTGGTTCACCCCGTGCGTTGTCGACAAAACTCACTTCGGCGCCGGTAAAGGTCAGGCGATAGCGCCCGGGCACGGTGACTTCCGCCACCAGCGGCGCGGTGCTGGCGTTGCCACCATCGCGGGCCTTGATGCCTTCGTCGAGCTTGGCGCTGACTGGCGTGCTTTCCAGTGGCGTGGCCAGGGCGGCGGAGCGCACGTAGGCGTTGAGTTTTTTCTCGTCGAAGGTGATTTCCGGGCGGTTGGGCAACTGGGCGTCGCGGTAAGCCAGGCCTTTGCCGAGGGTTACCGTGACGCGCTTGCGTAGGTTGTCTTCATCCACCGGGTGGGAAAAATGGAAGGTCGCCACCAACTGTTTCAGTGTCGGGTTGGACGGGTCCTGATACAGCTCGTTTTGCGCCAGGGTGGCGCGGAACGGTTGGGTGGAAAACTGCGTGCTGTATTGGTCCAGCAACACGCCATCCGCCAACAGGTTTTTCTTCGCCATATCCAAGGTGTAATGGGCGTCGATGGGCCAGTCTTTTTCCGGCACGAACAACAGGCTGCGGTCATCCGCCCAGCGCCAGGTGCCCGCCACCGCAGGTTTGAGGGTGATGCCTTCGGTGACCGGTTTGCCGATGGCCGACAACGGAGCCACGGATTCACCGAAACGCACCTGCAAGTTATCCACAACCGGGGTTTGCTGGGTGTAGTCGGTGAGGTTGGGTTTATGCAGCGAGTAGCTCGCGGTATGCGGCTGTGGCAGGTTGGAATACCAGTGCCAGCCGTAGAAACCAGCGGCGGCCAGCAACACCAGGCCCACTAAGCCGGCACCGGTTTGACGCGGATAAGCGCGCGCCTTGCTGCCCAGGTTCGCCAGTCCACGGCCGATGGCGCGCAGCCAGAACGGCGGATGCCATTGACCAAAGACGGCCCCCACCATAGTCAATAACGCACCGACAATACGGCGGCTGATCGCTTTGAACGAATCGAACATGGTGAGCATCCCTGGCTAAGTGCGGCGTATCTTACACGCGTCTTTGATACAAAAGATGACGCCGATACGCCGCACTGCTAGGCGTGTTGCACAAAAGTGAGGCGTACCGCAAAACCGATCAAAAGACTGCCGAATAGCCACTGCTGCACACGCTGCGCCGAGCGACTGCGTGCCAGCCACTGGCCGATGCGCGCGCCGGCCAGGGCGTAGCAACAGTCGAAGGCGAAACCGACCGCGACCAGGATCACGCCCAGCAACGCGAATTGCGCCGCCACGGGGCTGGCTTGCGGGTTGATGAATTGCGGCAGCAGCACCGAGCAGAACAGCAGCGCCTTGGGATTGAGCAGATTGGTCAGCAAGCCGCGTTGCAGTGCGGCACGCCAGGCGTGGGTTTTCAGGGTGGCGTTGGCCGTATCGAGCGTCGGCAGCATATTTGCCCGCAGGCACTGCACCCCCAGCCACAACAGATAGGCCGCGCCACCCAGCCGCACCACATCAAAGGTCCAGGGCGCCACTTTGAACAAGGTCGCCAAGCCCATGCCTGCCAGGGCCACATGGCAGGCGCGGGCCAGTCCCAGGCCAATCGCGGTGGTCAGCGCCAAGGCTTTGCCTTGGCGCGCGCCGGTCTGCAGCAGCAGGATCATGTCCGGCCCTGGCAGCAGATACGCCACCGAAAGAGCCACCAGAAACAACCAGAGTTCCGCCATGTTCCACCCCCTTGTGTGTTGGCCAATTCTAGGGCCGAAGGGCGGGGCAGGTGCTTGCGTAGTCAGCCAGAAAAGCGTCTAGTCTTGGCACTATCTGCCACTTATTACTCTGTAAGCCATCCACTTATGCCAAATCTGAAGCTCGATACTTTTGACCGCAAGATTCTCGAAGCCCTGCAACGCGACGGCCGCCTGAGCAATGTGCAGTTGGCGGACGAGATCGGGCTGTCTGCCTCACCCTGCCTGCGGCGCGTGCGGTTGCTGGAAGAAGCCGGTGTGATTCGCGGCTACCAGGCCACACTGGATCGGGATGAAGTGGGCCTGGGGATGATGGTGTTCGTGGGCGTGAAGGTGGAGCGGCATAACGACACCGAGGCCAATGCCTTTCGCGAGGCAGTGACGGCGCTGCCGGAAGTGATCTCGGCGTTCCTGGTGTCGGGGGAGTCGGACTTTCTGTTGCAGGTGGTGGTTCCGGATTTGCGCGGCTATGAGCGGTTCGTCACTGGTAGTTTGCTGAAGCTGCCGGGCGTGAGGGATATCCGCAGCAACTTCGCGATCCAGACCGTGAAAACCCCAGGCGCATTGCCGCTGGGGCATTTGCCAAGCTAATGACTGTAGGAGCCGGCTTGTTCAGGTCCACCAGTAGCGCACGAGGTGGAAGAAGATGGGCGCGGCGAAGCACACCGAATCCAACCGATCCAGCATTCCGCCGTGCCCTTCGATCATATGGCCCCAGTCCTTCACGCCCCGATCACGTTTGATCGCCGACATCACGATGCCGCCGGCAAACCCGAGCAGGTTGATCAGCAGCGCAATCAAGAACGACTGCCACGGGTTGAACGGTGTGGTCCACCACAGTGCCGCGCCGATCAGGGACGACAACAGGATGCCGCCGACAAAGCCTTCCACGGTTTTCGACGGTGACAGGTTCGGCGCGATCTTGTGCTTGCCGAACAACTTCCCACACACGTACTGCAATACGTCCGACAGTTGCACCACGATCACCAGGTAGGCAATCAGCAGCAGGTTGCGGCCTTCGTAGCCGGGGATGTCCAACGTCAGCAATGCCGGCACGAAGGACACGCAGAACACTGCGATCATCAAGCCCCACTGCACTTTCGACGCGCGTTCCAGGAAGTGCGTGCTGTCGCCACCCAGGGAGGCGAGGATCGGCAGTAGCAGGAATACGTACACCGGGATGAAAATCGAGAACAGCCCGTACCAGTCCGAGTAGATCAGCAGGTATTGCAGCGGCAGCGCCAGGTAGAACGCGGCCACCAGCGCCGGGTAGTCGCTGCGGCGGGTGGGTGTGAGGGTGAGGAATTCGCGCAGGGCGTAGAACGATACCGCATAGAACAGCAGGATCACCGCGCCGGTGCCGAGCCAGAAGGCAATGCCGATCACCACCACCATCACCCACCAGGCGTTGATGCGGGCGTTGAGGTTGTCGATGACGGCATTTGGGCTGCCACGGGTGCGCAGCTTGAGGATCAGGCCGATCAGCGAGGCGAGCACCAGGATGGCGCCGATGCCGCCGAACAGCATCAGGGTTTGGCTATCCATGTCAGACATGCTCCGGGGCAAGGGCGAGCAGGGCATCGCGGGTGCGGGTGAGAAAGGCAGTTTTGTCTTCGCTTTCTTCCAGTTGCAGCGGCGCGCCGAAGCTGGTGGTGCACAGCAGGGGCAGCGGCAGGACGCGGCCCTTGGGCATGACCCGGTTGAGATTGGCGATCCACACCGGGACCAATTCGGCCTGTGGGTAACTTTTCGCCAGGTGATACAAGCCACTTTTGAACGGCAGCAGGCCGTCTTCAAGGTTGCGTGTGCCTTCGGGGAAGATAATCAGCGAATCACCGCCTTCCAGAGCGTTGAGCATGGGTTGCAAAGGGTTATCCACAGGGTCCTTGCGTTCGCGGTCGATCAGCACGCCGTTGAACACGCGGTTAATGATGTAGCGGCGCAAGGCGCTTTTATTCCAGTAATCGCTGCCGGCCACCGGGCGCGTGAATTTGCGCAGGTTCTGCGGCAGTGAGGCCCACAGCAACACGAAGTCGCCGTGGCTGCTGTGGTTGGCGAAGTAGATGCGTTGCACCGGCACCGGCGCGCACCCCAGCCACAGGCTGCGGGCACCGGTGACGGTGCGGGCCATGGAGGTAATCAACGTGGCGACCACGGGTTCGAACATGGGGATTCCTTATCCGGCGAAAGGCAGCCAAGGGCTGGCGAGGATCACGCCCAGGGTCAGCAGCGCTTGCGCGCCCAGCAGCCAGGCTTGTTTGCGCAACAGTTTGAGCGCGCCACGACGGCGCTCGGTCCAGGGCCGGCCAATGCGCTTGGCCGATTGCAGGCCAAGGGTCTGCAAGGCCTGGTCGAGGTCCGGGGTGCGGTCGATATCGCGGGCCAGCAGGGCGAACAGATCGGCATCGAAGGCCACGCGCAATGCCCAGTACTTTTGCAGCAGCCCGAGGATAATCATCCACAGGCTCAGCAGCAGGCAGATCGGCGCAATACTCGCCATCAGCAGTTGAGCCAGGCCAAACGCGACGCCGACCAGGGTCAGGCCTGTGGATAACTGATCCAGCGAGCGACCACGACGCAGCAGGCTGGCGATAACCTGCAGTTCCATATCAGCGGGCATGGGGTAAACCCTCCAAAGCTTCACGGTGTGCGGGGTGCAGGACCACATCGGCCCGCGCTGTACGAATGATAGTCAGCGCATTCTCTATCGTCGCGGCGCGCCCGGTGTGCAGTAGCCAGGCCGCGACGGCGGTGGCGCTGCGCGAGTAGCCGAGAGCGCAGCACACCAGCAATGGGCCACTTGCGCGCAAGTGCTCGATGGCTTGCGCGGCTTGCAGGCATTCGGTGGGGCTCGGGGCAATCAGGTCCAGCACGGGAATCAATTGGTAAGCGCGGCCCTGTGGATTAATCGGCAATTCGGCACAGAGATCGACGATGGCCTTGAAGGGTTCTTGCTCGCTCGTTGTAGGAATACGCCCAAGCCAGACGTTATCCACAATCAGGTCGGGTTGTGGATGCTTGCGTGTCCACAGGCGCGAGTTGACCCAGGCGGCGGCCAGATAGGGTGCATAAAGCCAACGCGCGGCGGGCGTCAGTTGGCCGTCAGCGCGTTTCTGGAAGCCCGCAGCGCCGAGCACGAAGTAATTCGCTTTGATCAAGGCGAGGGAAACCGCAGGCCAAAGTATCCACAGCCATGCGCCACCCATCACCAATGCAAGGATCGCCAAGGCCAAGGCGCCTACGCCATAGCGCACACCCAACCGCCAGCGCTTGGGGTCCCGCGTCAGCCGTGCATTCAACAGTGGGCTCGTATTTTCCACCGGCCACAACCACACACACAGCCAACCGGCGAGGGCGCCTGTGGGTAAGTCGATAAAGTGATGTTGATAAGTGGTCAGCACCGAAATGCCGATCAACGCGAACCAGCCATGCACCAGCCAACGCCAGATTCCCTGGGTATGGCGTTGGTACATGACCCACAGGATCACCAGCAACGCGATATGCAGGGACGGCGCCTGGTTGAACGGCTTGTCGAACCCCGCCAGCACCGCAAACAGCCAGCCAAACACGCCGTCCAACTCCGGCCGCTCGAAGGTGAAGCGCAGCGGCCAGATCAGGAAGCAGCTCACGGCGATCACTTGGGCACTCAGCAAACGCAGCGCATGTTGCTTCAACTCATGCCGGGTGTTGGGCAGCAGCAGGGAGAACCCGTAGAGCAGGTCGATGGACCAGTAGGGCACGATGGTCCAGGCCCAGAACGGCATATGGGTTTCCCAGCCGAACACCAGCGTGCCGACGTCGCTGCGCTGGCTGGTGACCCAGGTGGCAAAGCCATAGGTGCTGAAAAACAGCGGCGCCAACAGCAGTAGCCACAGGAACGCAGGTTTCAATAAGCCGGGTTCGCGCATGCTCAGATCTTCTGTGCCAGGGACACCGTGAAAATGCCCCACTCATCCACTCGCTGGGTGATCTTGCGGAAACCGGCGGCTTCCACCAGTTGATCCATTTCCGCTTGGCTGCGGCGGCGCATCACCCAAGCCTGGCCCTGGCGGTGGCTGGTCAGTGCGCGTGCGATCAGCTCCAGTTGCGGGTGCCATGGCTGGCCGGTGTAGACCAGATAGCCGCCGGGCTCTACGGCCTCAGCGAGGCCCGCCAGCGAACCGCCGACCATGCCGTTATCGGCAAACAGCTCATACAACCCGGACACCACCGCCAGCGTCGGCTTGGGGTCCAGTGCCGCCAGGTCCAGACGGTCGAATGCGTCACCTTTGACGAACTGCGCAATATCCCCCAGGCCTTTCTCGCGAATCAGCGCGCCACCGTCACGCACGTTGATGTCGCTGTAGTCGCGCAGCAGGATCGATTCCGGCAGCGGCGACACACCCTGCAAGGCTTCCAGGATGTAGCGGCCATGACCGGCGGCGATATCCACGATACGCACTTCGCGATCTTCTCCACGCAACTTGGCCATCGCCAGGCGCAGGAGTTCCTCCACATTCAGCTTGCGCTGGCGAATGCCGCGCCAGCCGATGGAGTTGAGGTAGTTGGTGTCGATCATCCGTCCCAGCCCGCCCTTGCCGGTGGGCGTGTTGCGGTACACATAGTCCAGGGTGCTGCCGGAGTCGAAACCGGTGTCGAAGCCCAGCTTCACACCGTCCGACAGGTTCTTGCCCAGGCCCATGCTGGCGCGGGTCATGCGCCAGTACAGGTCGCGCAAGGAGTTGCGCGGTAGCGGCGCGGCGAGGGCTTCGGACTCGGCGCAGGTGGCGCCCAGCTTGTCGGCGTCCAGCAGTGACGCGCGGTCCAGCGGGTGTTCGAAGTTCTGCAGGATGAAACGCCGGGCGCTGCTCACCGCAGTGGCGCGCTCGCGTTCGCCGAGGGTGTCGTGGAAGAAACCGGGGAGAATGTGCAGCTCTTTTTTCAGGCTGCCGAGGCGGTCGAAAAATTGCTGCTGGGGTTTGCGGTGCACCACAAAGTCCGAACCCGAGATCAGCAGTTGCGTCGGCACTTGGATCGCCTGGGCATCGGCGACAACCCGGTCGGCCGCTTCGTACAGGCCGAGCAGCACATTCACCGAAATGGCCTTGGTAATCAGCGGATCGCTGTCGTAGGACGCCACGCGCTCCGGGTCATGGCTGAGGAACTTGGCCTTGACGTAACTGTTGACGAAAAAGTTGCCACGGAACTTGCGCATCAGCGCCAGGCCTGGCCGGGCGAATGGCACGTAGAGCTTGACCTTGAACGCGGGGGACGCGAGCACCAGCGCGCGAATCTTCGGCGCGTAGTCGTGCACCCACGTCGCGGCAATCACCGCGCCGACGCTTTGCGCAATGACGGCGAAGTTGTCTTCCTCGATGCCATAGGTGGTGCCGATGTGGTCGCAGAAAGTCTGCACATCACGGGCGCTGGTGGCGAAGCTGGGGCTGTCACCGCGCTCGCCGGGAGACTGGCCATGGCCACGGGCGTCCCAGGCGAAGAAATCAAACTGCGGGAGGTTCAGCTCATCCACAAGGTGGGCGATACGTCCCGAATGCTCATGGCCGCGATGGAACAACACGATTGCCTTGCGCGGCCCGGTAGTCTCCGTGGCCGGCCAGTGCCGGTAGAAAAGCTCGACGCCGTCGTGGGTAGTGAAGGTGTGCTGTTGCTGTTCGCGCATCGCAAAAATCCTTATGCAATCGGTGAGGTTTCTTGTTGTTCTTTGAGGCCCTGACGCACTCGGTTGACCAAGGTGTAGGCGAGCAGGGCGGCCACCAGCCACATCACCGCGTCGACCCAACCCGCGCCCAGCCAGCCCAGAGCCACGCCGGTGGCCAGTACGCCGAGCACGAACGCGCGATCGCTTTTGCCCATCGGCCCGTCATAGCGTCGCGATGCGCCCACCATCGGCCCCAGCACGCCGGCGTATTCGCTGAACACCGCCAGTAGCGCCACCAGCAGCACCGGCGCCAGGCTCACGCCGGGGATCAGTGCAAACGGCAGGATCAACGCGCTGTCGGCGATCACATCACACAGTTCATTCAGGTAGGCGCCCAGGCGCGACTGTTGGCCGAATTCACGGGCAAGCATGCCGTCGATAGCGTTGAGCGCCATGCGCAGGATCATCCACAGCGGGATCAGCGCAAACAGCCACAGGTGTTGGGCGAAGCTGGCAATCAACAGGCCGACCAGCAAGGAAATCACGCCGGCCAGCACGGTGATTTGGTTGGCGGTGGTGCCATTGTCATAGAGGCGCTGCACAAGAGGGCGCAGCAAGTTTTGAAAACGCGGCTTGAGCTGATAGATCGAAATCATGGGGAGTGACGCTTCCTTGTCCGTGGACCCGCGAAAAACTGTTCTGGAGTGTGCCCGATTCTTTGTGGCCTGCACCAGTGATGGCGCGTGTTTCTGGGGGTTTAGTCACGATATCGAACGCGCTGAAGAACAAATGTGGGAGCGGGCTTGCTCGCGAATGCGGTGGATCAGCCAACTATTAAGTGACTGACACTCTGCATTCGCGAGCAAGCCCGCTCCCACAGGGAATTTGCGTTGTATTCGAACAAAAATTTCACGCTCCGTGTTATATCGTAACGAATCATGTACAGGCGGGCGTTGAGTGGATGCAAGTGGATCTGGAAGCTGACGGCGCTTCGGTGGAAGGCCTTCCACGTTTTCAACAGGGGCTGTTCCATGCCCGCCGATTGCGCCAGGCCGGTATCAGCCTGACGGTGTTGGCTGTTGCCGGCTGGGTGCTGGCGCTGTTTGTCGCACTGTTTGCGCCGCTGTCGATCTGGCCGGTGGTGCTGATCAACTGTGCCTCGGCGTTGCTGCTATTGGTGGCGGGTTTGCAATCGGCGTGGTGGGTGGCGGATTGGCGTGCCCAGGCGTTGGAAGAACCGACGGTTGATGTGCCGGTTGAAGACGCAAGCCGGTACGCGCGGCTTGTGGAGCGTTTTGGCAAACAGATCGGTACGCCGGTGTTGTGGCTCGGCGGCTGGTCGTTGCTGGCGCTGGTCAGCATTGTCGAGTTCTGGAACCTGGCGCTGCCCGCCGCACCGGTCGGTCAATCGGCAAGCATCGGCGCCGCGCTGGCGTTGGGATTGGCGTTTGGTTTGCTGGTGTTTGAACGCCGTCTGGCCCAGGAGACCGCCGCGCAATGGCCGGAAGCCTCGCAACTGGCGCAGTTGAGCCGAGTAGCGATTATTTGCCTGGTGGTCAGTGCGGTGTGTCTGCTGTTTGCCGGGGCTAACTCAGTCTGGCCACTGAGGTTGGCTGTGTTGATCGGTTTGCTGCCGGCCTTGGTCTCGCTCGAATTTCTATTAAGAGCCGTGCTGTCCCTCTTCAGCCCACGCCAGCCACGCCTCGAGCCGCGCCTGATGGCGCAAAGCTTTATCGCCGGATTGTTACGCTGGCCGCCGCAACCCTTGCTCGCATTGCAACATGAATTGCACAACCGCTTCGGCATCGACCTGCGCCAGATCTGGGCATTTACCTACATGCGCCGGGCGTTCCTGCCGGTGTTGCTGGTGGTACTGGCGGTAGGCTGGGCGCTCACTGGCGTGCACGAAGTGCCCCTGCAAGGCCGTGGGATCTATGAACGTTTCGGCAAGCCGGTGCAGGTCTTCGGCCCTGGCTTGCATGCGGGATTGCCATGGCCATTGGGCCGCGTGATCAGTGTGGAAAACGGCGTGGTGCATGAACTGGCCACCAGCGTCAGCGAAGCCGCTACACCGGAGCTGGCGCCTGCCGAAGGCCCAGCCCCGCTGATCGCCAACCGCTTGTGGGACGCCAGCCATGTGAATGACAAGTCCCAGGTGATCGCCAGCAGTAGCGGCGACAAACAGAGCTTCCAGATCGTCAATATGGATGTGCGGTTCGTCTACCGCATCGGCCTCACCGACCAGGCCGCGCTCGCCGCCACCTATAACAGCGCGGACGTGCCGACCCTGATCCGCAGCACCGCCAGCCGCATCCTCGTACATGACTTCGCCTCGCGCACCCTCGACGAATTGCTCGGCGAACAACGCACCAGCCTGGCCGACGAAATCGGACGCGCCGTGCAGGCCGACCTGCAAAAGCTCGACAGCGGCGTGGAAATCCTCGCCACGGTGGTGGAGGCGATCCACCCGCCGGCCGGTGCCGCCAACGCTTACCACGGTGTGCAGGCTGCACAGATCGGCGCCCAGGCCCTGATCTCCCGCGAACGCGGCGCGGCCAGTGAGCAAACCAACCAGGCGTTGCTGCAAGCCAGCACCGCCCGCGACCAGGCCACGGCCACGGCCCGCGAAGTGAACGCGGGCGCGCAAGCGGCCAACCTGCGCTTCACCGCTGAACAAAAGGCCTACGCCACCGCCGGGCAGGCGTTCGTGCTGGAACAGTACCTCGGCCAACTCAGCCAGGGCCTGGCCCACGCCAAGCTGCTGATTCTGGATCATCGCCTGGGTGCCGACGGCGCACCGACGATCGATCTGCGTTCTTTTACCTTGCCGGCCGATCCTTCGGTGCCGCGTAAAGCCGTTCAATAAGGAGTCTGTCTGTTGAGCGCTCATTCTCACGATCACGGTCATCATCACGGCCATCACCACCACCATCATCACGGTGACGACCAAGCGGCCGGCCCGTTCCCCTGGCGGCGTATGGCCTGGGCGCTGTTGCTGGTGCTGTTTGCGGTCGCTGCCGCCAGCCTGGTGCAGGTGCGTTCCGGCGAGGCCACGGTGATTACCCGTTTCGGTAACCCGTCGCGGGTGTTGTTGGAGCCGGGCTTGGGCTGGCGTTGGCCGGCGCCGTTCGAAGCGGCGATCCCGGTGGATTTGCGCCTGCGCACCACCTCCAGCGGTTTGCAGGATGTGGGCACCCGCGATGGCCTGCGGATTATCGTGCAGGCCTATGTGGCCTGGCAGGTGCAGGGCGACGCAGACAACGTGCAGCGTTTCATGCGCGCTGTGCAGAACCAGCCGGATGAAGCGGCGCGGCAGATTCGCACCTTCGTGGGTTCGGCGCTGGAAACCACGGCCGCCAGCTTCGACCTGTCCAGCCTGATCAACACCGATGCCAGCCAGGTGCGCATCGCTGATTTCGAAGCGCAGTTGCGCCAGCAGATTGATCAACAATTGCTCACCACCTATGGCGTGCGCGTGGCCCAGGTCGGCGTTGAACGCCTGACCTTGCCATCGGTCACCCTCACGGCCACCGTCGACCGCATGCGCGCCGAGCGTGAAACCATCGCGACCGAACGCACCGCCGTGGGCAAGCGTGAAGCCGCGCAGATCCGCTCCGCCGCCGAGCGTGATGCGCGCATCGTGCAGGCCGATGCCACGGTGAAGGCTGCCGATATCGAGGCCCAGTCGCGGGTCGAAGCGGCGCAGATTTATGGCCGCGCCTACGCGGGTAATCCACAGCTGTACAACCTGCTGCGCTCTCTGGATACCTTGGGCACTGTGGTCACGCCAGGCACCAAGATTATCCTGCGCACCGACGCGGCGCCGTTCCGCGCCTTGGTGGACGGTCCGAAGGACGTCCAGCCATGATCGAGCGTGACAGCCCGGACAGCCCATGGATCCAGGCCGGGCGCCTGACCTTCCTGGCGTTGTACGCGGTGACGGTATTGGCGGCGTTGGCCTGGGCGTTTTCCAATGTGCGCCAGATCGACCCGCAGAACCGTGCGGTGGTCCTGCATTTTGGCGCACTAGACCGTATCCAGAATGCCGGACTCTTGCTGGCATGGCCGCAGCCCTTCGAGCAGGTGGTGCTGCTACCGGCAGCTGATCGGGTGATCGAACGCCGGGTGGAGAACCTGCTGCGCTCCGACGCGGCGCTCCAGGCCGACCGTGTAGCCAGCTTCGCCACGCCCTTGAGTGATGCGCTGGCCGGTTCCGGTTACCTGCTGACTGGCGATGCCGGCGTGGTGCAACTGGATGTGCGGGTGTTCTACAAAGTCACTGAACCCTATGCCTTTGTGTTGCAGGGCGATCATGTGCTGCCGGCCCTGGATCGACTGGTGACGCGCAGCGCGGTGGCCCTCACCGCGGCGCGGGACTTGGACACGATTCTGGTGGCGCGACCTGAACTGATCAGCACCGACAACGGCGCCGCCGAGCGCCGTGAGCGGTTGCGTGGCGACTTGGTGCAAGGCATCAACAAGCGCCTGGTGGAATTGGCTTCCACAGGCTTGGGATTGGGTATCCAAGTGACCCGTGTCGATGTGCAATCGAGCCTGCCGGGCCCGGCAGTCAATGCGTTCAACGCCGTGCTGACGGCCAGCCAACAAGCCGACAAGGCCGTGGCCAACGCGCGCACCGACGCGGAAAAACTCACCCAGACCGCGACCCAGCAGGCCGACCGCCTGGTGCAAGTCGCCCACGCCCAGGCCAGCGAACGCCTGGCCAACGCCCAGGCGCAAACCGCAACCGTTGCCAGCCTGGCCCAAGTTAAAGACCCGGGTTTGCTGCTGCGTCTGTACCGCGAGCGCTTGCCGAAAATTCTCGGCCAGGCCGATTCCGTGACCACGGTCGATCCTAAAGACGACTCCCGTTTGATCATCCAGGGAGCCGAACAATGAGCGCACCCATGCTGACCTCCGCCGAACAGCGCAGCGCTGCCCGGCAATTGACCCTGGCCATGCTGGCCTTGGGTTTGCTGGTGCTGGGCCTGGTATGGCGCTGGCTGGCGCCGGACCAGACCGGCGTGAGCCAACTGCTGCTGGGCGTGGCGTCGTTGCTGGTGGCGGTGCCGGTGATGCGTTCGGCTTGGTACAGCCTGCGGTTTCCGAGCCTGCATGGCATCACCGATCAACTGATCGCCCTGGCGATGCTCGGTGCCTGGGCCACAGGGGACCTGCTGACGGCGGCGTTGCTGCCGATCATCATGATCTTCGGCCATGTGCTGGAAGAGCGCAGCGTGATCGGTTCCCAGGAAGCGATCCATGCGTTGGGCAAACTGACGCGCAGCCATGCGCGGTTGGTGCAGGCCGACGGCAGCATTGTTGAAGTGGATAACGGCACGCTGAACACCGGCGATGTGGTCGAGGTGCGGGCCGGTGACCGGGTGCCGGCCGATGGCGTGGTGTTGTCGGGCCAGGCGAGCCTGGACACGGCGCCGATTACCGGTGAGTCAGTGCCGTTGGAAGCCAGTGTGGGCGTGCAGGTGTTTGGCGGGGCGATCAACCTGGATGGCTTGCTGCGCCTGCAAGTGACGCGCACGGGCAATGAGTCCACCTTGGGCAAGGTGATTGCGCTGATGCAGAACGCCGAGCGCGCCAAGCCGCCGATCACGCGGCTGCTGGAACGCTATGCCGGCAGCTATATGGTGCTGGTGTTGTTGCTGGCGGCGGTGACCTGGTTTGTAACCAACGACGCCCAGGCGATGCTCGCGGTGCTGGTGGCGGCGTGCCCGTGCGCGTTGGTGCTGTCGGCACCGGCCACGGCGATTGCCGGGATCGCGGTGGCGGCGCGGCATGGGATTCTGATTCGCAGCTCGGCGTTTCTGGAGGAGCTGGCGGACCTGACCTCGTTGGTGGTCGACAAGACCGGGACGCTGACCTTCGGCACCCTGCGCCTGCAATCCATCGAAACCACCGCGCCGGATCGGCAAGTGCTGCTCAATCTGGCAGCCAGCCTGGGCTCGGCGAGCAGCCATCCGGTCAGCCGGGCGTTGGCGGGGTTGGCAACGCAGGAACAACTGCTGGCGTTGACGGATATTCGTGAGCGCCAGGGGCTGGGCGTCGTGGCGCAGACCGATCAGGGCGAAGCGGCCTTGGGTCGGCCGGAGTTGTTCGAGCAACTGGGCATCGTCACCACCGCTGTACCGAACCACGATGGCCCCATCGCCGGGCTGGCGCTGAATGGGCAGTTCCTCGCCTGGTTGCTGCTGGCCGACAGCGTCAAGCCGGAGGCTCGCCAGGCCCTGCAAGAACTGCGTGACCTCGGTCTCGGTCGCCAACTGCTGCTTACCGGCGATCGTCAAAGCGTGGCCAACAGCCTGGCGCTGGAGGTAGGCATCAGCGATGTCGAAGCCCAGGCCCTGCCGGAGGACAAGCTCAACCGAGTGTTGGGTGAGATCGGCAGCGGCTTCCGTCCGATGGTGGTGGGCGACGGCATCAACGATTCCCTGGCGCTCAAGGCCGGTGTGGTCGGCGTAGCCATGGGCGCGGGCGGGGCGGATATTGCCCTGGCGTCGGCGGACGTGGTGCTGATCGGCAGCGACCTGCGGCGCCTGGGCACCTGTGTGCGCTTGAGTCGCCAGTGCCGGCAGACCTTGCAGGTCAACGTGATCATCGGCCTGGGTTGGACCTTGGCCATTGTCGTGTTTGCTGCGTTTGGATGGTTGGGTGCGGCGGGCGCGATGATTGCAGCGGTGTTGCATAACCTCAGCACCTTGCTGGTACTGGGCAACGCCGGGCGATTACTGCGTTTTCAGGAACCGCTTTTGAAGCTCGAGGAATAATCTTCAGAAATTTTTGTACAGCGCTGTAACGCGCATGAGGGACCTCACTCTAGTGGTGTGTCGAGACTGAACAATCCGTTCAGACCGACACCCTTACTGATCTCTGAGGACTACAAAAATGAACATCAAAAACGCCGTTTCCGGTGCTGCTCTGGCCATCGCTGCCGCCACCATGTTTGCCGGTGTCGCCACCCAGGTACAGGCCGCCGACGCTACTGTTCATTGCTACGGCGTGACCTCCTGCAAAGGCATGAACGACTGCAAGACCGCCGAGAACGCCTGCAAAGGCCAGGCTGTCTGCAAGGGTCATGGCTTCAAGGCGATGACCAAGGCTGCCTGCGATGCTGCTGGCGGAAAAGTCGGCGAGTAATCGCAAGCCGAGTGCAACCGCAGCGGGCCTTCAAGCCGCTGCGGACACTTTCCAGGAGTCTACATGCCTACCTCTTTCTCCTCTCTGGGTTACGGCCTGGGTTTACGCAACGAATACTATGAGCAGATCCTTGCGCAATCCCCTGCGGTGGATTGGTTCGAAGTAATCTCCGAGAATTATCTGGTCCAGGGCGGTAAAGCCTTGTATTACCTGGATGCGATAGCCGAGCGTTATCCCTTGGTCATGCACGGTGTCTCCCTGTCCATCGGCGGGCCGCATGCCTTTGATACCGATTACCTGAAGCAGATCAAACAGCTCGCCGAGCGTATCCAGCCGGCGTGGATTTCCGATCACCTGTGCTGGAGCCGCGGCAGCGCCCACCAGTTGCATGACCTGCTGCCGCTGCCTTACACCGAAGAAAGCCTCTACCACGTGGCCGCCCGTGTGCGCCAAGTGCAGGACGTGTTGCAACGCCCGTTGGTGCTGGAAAACGTCTCCAGTTACGTGCGTTCGAAAGCGGACGAATTCACCGAATGGGAATTCCTCAATGCCCTGGTCCACCTGTCGGGCTGCCAGCTGTTGCTGGACGTTAACAATGTGTATGTCAGCTCGCGCAATCATGGTTTTGACGCCTGGACGTTTATTCGCAACCTGCCATCGGATAGCATTCGCCAGCTACACCTGGCGGGGCATATGGACTACGGCGACTACGTAGTCGACACCCATGACCATCCCGTGTGTGATCCGGTGTGGGCGCTTTATCAACAGACGCTTGAGCACCTGGGACCTGTGTCGACGCTACTGGAGCGAGACGACCATTTTCCACCCTTTGAAGAGCTGCTCACCGAGCTGAGCAAGGCCCGTGAACTGGGTGCGACGGCCCTGGCCAGGAGGCCGTTATGCGCCTGACCGATTGGCAGTTGGCCTTCGAACAGCATCTATTAGCCGACACACCGAGTGCCCGCAGTGACTTCGCCGCCACGTTGCTGGGCGGACCGACGCTGGATGTGGACACGGGCCTGGCGATTTACCACAACGCCTACCTCTCACGGTTGCAAGAAGTCTTGCGGCATGACTTCAGCGCCCTCCTTTATTGGCTGGGTGATGACGAGTTTGCCGCGTTGACCGAGGCCTACCTGCGCCGCTACCCCTCGGCTCATTACAGCCTGCGTTGGCTGGGCGAGCGTTTCCCGGCGTTTATCCTTGAGCATCTGGTGGCGGAGCAGAGTGCGCCATTGGCGGAGCTAGCGCGTTTGGAATGGGCGTTTACCCTGGCATTTGATGCGCCGCAGGGCGAACCGCTGACGCTGAACGACATGGCGTCGTTACCGCCGGAGGCGTGGCCGGTGTTGCAGGTTTCCCTGGCGCCGACGGTGCAACCGCTGCTGTGCCAGTTCAACAGCGTAGCGATCTGGCGCGCCAGTAAGGACGAATCCGACTTTCCCGACAGCCAGGCACTGGCCCCGGCGCAGACGTGCCTGGTGTGGCGCCATCAGAATGTCTGCCATTACCGTAGCCTGGAGCCCGCCGAAGCCTCTGCCTTGACAGGAATGGCGACCACCGGTTGGAGCTTTGCCGAACTGTGCGCCGAGTTGGCAGTCACTCATGCAGAGGGTGCGCCACTGCAGGCCGTCACATGGCTGAAGCAGTGGGTCCAGGACGGGTTGCTCGAACGTCGAGCCCCATAGAGGAGCGCTATCAAATCGATAGCCTCCTACTTTGTCTTTGGATGGTCTAACCTCTCAGCAGACGTCTGAAACAAGGGGGGACTACTCATGCTCGCGCAACTTCCACCGGCCTTACAGAATCTTCAGCTACCGCTGCGTCTTCGACTCTGGGACGGCCATGAATTCAACTTGGGCCCCGAGCCCAGTGTGACCATCGTGGTCAAGGACCCCACGGTTGTCAGCCAACTGACCCATCCCACGCTCAACTCACTGGGCGAAGCCTTTATCGAAGGTAAACTGGAGCTGGAAGGCTCTATTGCCGAGGTCATCCGGGTGTGTGATGAGTTGAGTCACGCGCTGGTGCACGACGATGAGACACGTCCGGTGCGCTCGATCCACGACAAGGCCACCGACGCAGCGGCCATTTCCTACCATTACGACCTGTCCAACGATTTCTACCAGCTGTGGCTGGACCAGGACATGGTGTACTCCTGCGGTTATTTTGAAACCGGCAGCGAATCCATCGACCAGGCCCAACAAGACAAATTCCGCCACCTGTGCCGCAAGCTGCGGCTGCAGCCGGGCGAGTATCTGCTGGATGTCGGTTGTGGTTGGGGCGGGTTGGCGCGGTTTGCCGCGCGGGAGTTCGGGGTCAAGGTGTTTGGCATCACCCTGAGCAAGGAGCAGTTGGCGCTGGCCCGGGAACGGGTAAAAGCCGAAGGCCTGGAAGACCAGGTGGACCTGCAACTGCTCGACTACCGTGACCTGCCGCAAGACGGCCGTTTCGATAAAATTGTCAGCGTGGGCATGTTCGAACACGTCGGCCATGCCAACCTGGCGGAGTACTGCAAGACCCTGTTCGGTGCTGTGCGCGAAGGCGGCCTGGTGATGAACCACGGCATCACCGCCAAGCACACCGATGGTCGCCCTGTGGGCCGTGGCGCCGGGGAGTTCATCGAGCGTTACGTGTTCCCCAACGGCGAGCTGCCACACCTGGCGATGATGACGGCCGAGATCAGCGAAGTCGGGCTGGAAGTGGTCGACGTCGAAAGCCTGCGCCTGCACTACGCGCGCACCCTGGACCATTGGAGCGAGCGCCTGGAAGACAACCTGGAAGCGGCGGCGAAAATGGTGCCGGAGCAAGCGTTGCGCATCTGGCGGCTGTACCTGGCGGGTTGCGCGTATGCGTTTGCCCGGGGCTGGATCAACCTGCACCAGATTCTGGCGGTGAAACCCCATGCCGATGGCAGCCATGACCTGCCGTGGACACGGGAAGATATCTACCGCTAACCCGAACCTCCAGACCAATGAAGATACAAATGTGGGAGGGGGCTTGCCCCCGATGGCAGTGTGTCAGCCAGCTGATTCGGCACTGGTTGACCGCTATCGGGGGCAAGCCCCCTCCCACATTGTTTACCGCGGTGTTTGTTAGAGAATCGGTGAAATAAGCCGCGCAACCCGCATGCCCAGTTGCTGAAGGCGACGGGTTTCGCGGCTTTCTTCTTGGCTGACTTCATGGGCCAGGGCGAAGTCGCCCAGCAGCATGTGCTCGACTTCCTTGGCGAAGGCCTCGTCGACCGTCAGCAACATCACTTCGAAATTCAACCGGAACGAACGGTTGTCCATGTTCGCACTGCCGATAGCGGCGATTTCGTCGTCTACCAACACCACCTTCTGATGCAGGAAGCCCGGCATATAGCGGAACACCCGCACGCCGGCGCGCACGGCTTCGATTGCGTACAGGCTGGACGCGGCGTAGACGATGCGGTGATCGGGCCGTGAAGGCAGCAGCAGACGCACGTCGACACCGCGCAGCACGGCCAGGCGCAGGGCCGAGAACACCGCTTCGTCGGGGATGAAGTAGGGGCTGGTGATCCATACCCGCTCCGTCGCTGCGTGGATGGCTTCGACGAAGAACAGTGAGCAGGTTTCATAGGGGTCGGCCGGACCGCTGGCGAGCAATTGGCAGAGCACGCCGTCTTCCGGGTAGGCGTCCGGCAATATCAGCGGCGGTAGTTCGCGCGCGGCCCAGAACCAGTCTTCGGCAAACGATTCCTGCAAGCACGCCACAACCGGGCCGGTCACCTGCACATGGGTATCGCGCCATGGTGCCAGTGGTGGTTTCTTGCCCAGGTATTCATCGCCGACGTTATGCCCGCCGACAAACCCGGTAATACCGTCCACCACCACGATCTTGCGATGGTTGCGGAAGTTGACCTGAAAGCGATTGAGCCAGCCGCTGCGGGTGGCGAAGGCTTTGACGTGCACCCCGGCGTCGCGCAGCGATTGCACATAACGATGGGGCAGGGCGTGGCTGCCGATGCGGTCATACAGCACGTAGATGGAGACGCCTTCTGCGGCCTTTTCCTTCAACAGGGCGTGCAACTGCCTGCCAAGTTCGTCGTCATGAATGATGAAGAACTGGAACAGCACCGCCGTCTTGGCGCTGCGGATTGCCGCGAAGATCGCACTGAAGGTGGCGTCGCCATTGATCAGCAAACGCACTTCATTGTTGGCCAGGCACGGCATGCGGCCCAGCTTGGGCATGGCGCGCAGCGAAGCGTAGGCGCTGGAGTTGCGTGCCGCCAGGGCTTCTTCGACCCACGGGCGCCAGTTCAGCTCGGTGATGGCGGTGTGCATTTCCTGGTTGGCCTGGCGACGGGCCTGGATGTAGGCGTCGAACGTGCTGCGGCCGAAGATCAGGTACGGGATCAGCGTGAGGTAGGGCATGAACATCAGCGACAAAGCCCATGCGATTGAGCCTTGGGCGGTCCTGACGGTCAGCACCGCGTGGATCGCGGCGAGGGTCCCGAGGAAATGCAGCGTGGCGATGAAGTAGGCGAGCAGGTGCGGGCCAAAGAAATCCATGGACGACGTTACTCCAGGCAATCCAAGTGCCTAACAGACCATGTCTGGTCAGGAATGTCGCTATTTTATTTGCCGTGCAACCCTGGCACCTTTGCGGCGTCTAACGCCCAACATTACCCAGGAGTTACCCGATGAATGCTCGTCTGCTGTCTTTGGCCATGATGATTGGTGTGTCGCTGCCGGTGGCGGCGCAGGCGCAGATGCTGGCGCCGGGCTTGTGGGAACTGACCACCAGCAATATGAAAGTCGATAACCAGGACCTGCCGGACCTGTCACTGATCCTCGGTCAGCTCAAGCAACAGATGACCCCGGAACAACGCGCCATGCTCGAAAAACAAGGCATCACCATGGCCGGTAAAGGTGTGCAGGTGTGCCTGACTCCGGCGCAGGTCGCCTCCGATTCGATCCCGCTGACCGACCCGCAATCGGGCTGCAAGCAGGAAGTGACCGACAAGACCGGCAACCAGTGGAAATTCCGTTTCAGTTGCCCGAAAGCCCAAGGCACAGGCGTAGCCACTTTCCAGAGCCAGAAAGAATTCACCACCACCGTCAACGGCACCTTCAATGCCACCGGCATTCAGCAGAAGGGCAGCCTGGACAGCCATGCCCAATGGCTGGGCAACGATTGCGGGACGGTCAAGCCTCGCGCTTGAGCCTTTCGCACAGGGCTTCGACACTCATCTGACCGAGGTCTTCCCCCAGGCGGCTACGCAGGCTGACGTAGCCGCCGGCTTCTTCCCTCTCGCCAACAATCACCAGATACGGCACTTCATGCAGGCTGTGCTCGCGCATCTTGTAGCTGACCTTCTCGTTGCGTCGGTCCACCACCGCCCGTACACCCACACGTCTCAATGCTTCACAGACCTGCTGGCCGAAGTCGGCCTGGCTTACACTCAGGGTGAGTACAGCAGCCTGCTGGCTGGCCCAACAGGTGCCGTAAATGCGTTGCTGCGACGCGTTGATGGTGACCTTGGTCAGCTTGAAGGCTCGGATCACACCGGTGCTGGGCACATGAAGACCGTGACATAGGGCTTCAAAATCGCCCAGGCGCCGCACCGAATGATTGGTGTTCGCCAAGTGGCGCATGCGTGCTTCGATCTGTTCAAGGTCGACCGGTGTGAAGGCGCGTTCGTAGGCCAAGTCGTAGAAAAAACCATCGTCGATGGGCGACCCGGCTGTCAGTTGAGCGATAGGAAACAGTTGCTGAGTGGCCATCGCCAACAGACTCGCGCAGGAGCGTCGCAGAATCTCCAACCCCTCGGGATCCTGGGTGGTGATGATCTGGAGCCGGGCGTCCTGCTCCAGCAGGTGTTCGCAGCCCACCAGCACACCGTCAACGCGGCCGGCGACCGACGTTTTGGCCAGCCCCACGCCGATGCTGGCAGCGACTTCGTAAACCGACAGCGCCTCGTCGTACTCGCGTTGCGTGCCGTCTGGCAAGGTGATGCGGATCATCGCCGTCGTCTCTAACGCTGGAAATGCAAAGGTAATCCTTGGCAGCTGTCGATTACCTGACCGTTATGAAAAGCCAAGTGGCCGGAAACCAGGGTGGTGCTGACACTGTGACGAAAACTGCGGTCGGCGAAGGGCGTCCAGCCGCAACGGGCCAGGATAGGTTGGCTGCTGACCGGCTTGCCCTCGGGCTCGGGTTTGATCAGCACCAGGTCGGCCCAATAACCTTCACGCAGATAGCCGCGATCGGGGATGGCGAATAGGTCGGCGACGCGGTGGCTGGTTTTTGCGACCAGCGTGGTCAGCGGCAGCAGCCCATCGGCCACCAGCTCCAGCAGCGCCGGCAGCGCGTGCTGCACCAGGGGCAATCCCGACGGCGCCTCGCGATAAGCCAACTGTTTTTGCGCCCAGGTATGCGGCGCGTGATCGCTGCCGATCACGTCCAGGCGGTCGCTCAGCAACGCCAGGCGCAGGGCGTCACGGTCGGCGCGGGTCTTGATCGCCGGATTGCATTTGATCTGGTGGCCGAGGCGATGATAGTCGCGGTCATCGAACAGCAGGTGGTGCAGGCAGACCTCGGCGGTGATGCGTTTTTCGGCAAGGGGCTTGTCTTCGAACAGCGCCAGTTCGCGGGCGCTGGTCAGGTGCAGCACATGCAGACGGGTGCCATGGCGCTTGGCCAATTCCACGGCAAAGGATGACGAGCGATAGCACGCCTCGGCATCGCGGATCAGCGGGTGCGCGACGGCGGGGATGTGCTCGCCGAAACGCTCGCGCAGGCGCAGCTCGTTGGCCTGGATGCTCGGCGTGTGTTCGCAATGGGCCAGCAGAATGGTGGGCACTTCGGCGAACAGGCGTTCCAGGATCCGAGGGTCGTCCACCAGCATATTGCCGGTTGAAGCGCCCATGAACACTTTGACCCCGGCCACCTCGCGCGGGTCGAGGGCGGCGACGGTGTCGAGGTTGTCGTTGCTCACGCCGAAATGAAAGCCATAGTTGGCCACCGAGTGCAGGGCGGCGCGGCGTTTCTTGTCGGCCAGGGCGTCCAGGTCGAGGGTGGCCGGGTGGGTGTTGGGCATGTCCATGAAGCTGGTGATACCACCGGCTACCGCTGCGCGGGATTCGCTGTAGAAGCTGCCTTTGTCTGGCGCGCCAGGTTCGCGAAGATGCACTTGGTCATCGATCATGCCGGGCAGCAACCAGTGACCTTGAGCGTCAATGGCGACGGGCGCGTTGCTGTCCTGGATGCTGCTGGCGATCTTTTCGATACGACCATTGGCGACCAATACATCGGCGTCGAATTCCTGGCCTTCGTTCACCAGGCGGGCGTTGCGGATCAGCAGGCGGCTCATGGTTCAGAACTCGTTTTGCAGGGCTTTGTAGCCGCGCACCAGGTCAACGTTGGTGCGCGCCACGTCTTCGGAAAATTCCGAGGCACTCACGCTCACCGGCGGGAATTGCGAGAGGTCGGTGTTGGGTCCGATGCGGGTGGTGGAGGGCACATAGAACGCCGCAGGCAAATCACGGCCGTCGACCACCGAGTTGTGGCGCACCACGCAGCCGTCGCCGACGGCGCAGTTGAACAGCACGCTGTTGAAACCGATGAACACGCGGTCGCCGACGGTGCAGGGACCGTGGACGATGGAGCGGTGCGCAATGGAGGTGAATTCTCCGATGGTCACTGCCGCGCCGGATTTGGAGTGGATGACCACGCCGTCCTGGATATTGGAGTTGGCGCCGATGATGATCGGGTCCATGCCGCCGCTGGCGTCGACTTCGTCGGCACGGATCACGGCGTAGGGGCCGACGAAAACGTTTTCGCCAATGATGACCTTGCCGCAGATGATGGCGGTCTTGTCGACGTAGGCCGACTCGGCAATCACGGGCAGATCGCCGGACGGGTTTTTGCGGATCATGCTAAGGGCTCCGTAATGATGTGGACGTAGTCGCCGTCGATGGCGTTGTAGAAGCAGGTCGGCCGACCGGTGTGGCAGGCCGGACCTTGCTGGTCGACGATCAGCAAGACCGCGTCGCCGTCGCAATCCAGGCGTGCTTCCACCAGCTGTTGCCAGTGACCGGAGCTTTCGCCCTTGCGCCACAACCGCTGACGTGAGCGCGACCAGTAGCAGACCTGCCCGGTGCCCAGGGTTTCCTTGAGGGCCTGGCGGTTCATCCAGGCCAGCATCAACACCTCGCCGCTGCCATGTTGCTGGGCAATGGCGGCGATCAGGCCATCGCTGTTCCACGGCAGGGCATCGAGCACGGGTTCGAGGGGAAAGCGGCTGCCGACGGTAGCCCCTTCCAGGTCGAGCATGCTCAGGGTCATGGCTTGCTCAAGGCTGCGCACAAGGTATTGAGGTTGTATTCGAACAGCCCGGTAAAGGTGCTGGCCGGGCCTTCAGCGGCGAGGGCGTCGGAGTACAGCGTGCCGCCGATCTGCGCGCCGCTTTCGTCAGCGATCTGCTTGAGCAGGCGCGAATCCTTGATGTTTTCCATGAACACGGCTTTGACTTTGTCTTTGCGGATCTGGGTGATCAGTGCGGCCACTTCGGCTGCGGACGGCTCGCGTTCGGTGGACAGGCCCTGTGGCGCAAGGAACTCGATGCCGTAGGCCTGGCCCAGGTAACCGAAGGCGTCGTGGGAGGTGACGATGCGACGATTACCGGCGGGTAGAGCGCCGAACTTGGTCTTGGCTTCGGCCAGCAGACGATAGATTTCTTTCAGGTAGGTTTGGCTGTTGTGCTGGTAGTCGGCCTTGTTGGCCGGGTCGGCAGCGATCAGCGCCTTGGTGATGTTGTTCACGTAGATTTCGGCGTTCGCCAGGTTGTGCCAGGCGTGCGGGTCGGGGATGGTTTCGCCGTCCTCGTCCATGGTGTGGGAGATCACGCCTTTGCTGGCGGTCACCACCGTGGCTTTGGTTTCGGTGCTGGTCACCAGACGGTCCAGCCAGGGTTCGAAGCCCAGGCCGTTCTTGATGATCACCTTGGCCTTGAGCAATGCCTTGGCATCGTCCGGGGTAGGCTCGTAGGTGTGGGCGTCGGCGTCGGGGCCGACCATGTTGCTGATCTGGATGTGATCACCACCAATCTGGTGAGTGATGTCATCGAGGATGCTGAAGCTGGTAACCACCTGAAGCTTGTCGGCAGCCTGCGCCGTCGACAACGACAGGACGAGACTGAACAGCACGAGTAGAGCGCGCATCGGGAAACACCTCATTGGGATGACAGCAAAGGCGGGCGGCGCAGCAAGCCGTGCACCGGACCGAAGACTACGGACAGCAGATACCCGGCGCCCGCCACCAGCACGATCGCCGGGCCGCTGGGCAACGAGTAGTAGAACGACAGCAACAAACCCAGCCATACCGACAGGCATCCCAGCATCGCCGATACCGCGATCAACACCGGCAGGCGCCGGCTCCAGAAACGTGAAGCGATGGCCGGCAACATCATCAGGCCCACCACCATCAAGGCGCCGATGGCCTGGAAGCCGATCACCAGGTTCAGCACCACCAAAGTCAGGAACAAACCATGGGCCAGCGGACCGAGGCGGCTGACGGTTTGCAGGAACAACGGGTCGAGGGTGTCCAGCAGCAGGGGTTTGTAGATCACTGCCATGGCGATCAGGCTGAAGCCGGAGACCCAGAGCATGCCGGTGAGGGTGGTTTCGTCCACCGCCAGGGCAGAGCCGAACAACAGGTGCAGCAGGTCGAGGCGTTTGCCGGCGATGCCGAGGATCAGCACGCCGGCGGCGAGGGAGATGGGGTAGATGGCCGCGAGACTGGCGTCTTCGCGCAGGCCGGTACGACGAGTGATCCACGCGGACAGGCCGGCCATGCTCAGGCCCGCGCCGAGGCCGCCGATGGTCAGGGCGGGCAGGCTGAGGCCGGCGAACCAGAAGCCGAGGGCTGCGCCGGGCAGGATGCCGTGGGCGACGGCGTCACCGATCAGGCTCATGCGTCGCAGGATCAGGAACACGCCCAGTGGCGCGGTGCTGCAGGCGAGCACCAACCCGCCGATGAGGGCGCGGCGCATAAAGACGAAATCAACAAAAGGCATCCACAGGTGGGCGGCGAAATGCATCAGGCCACCTGCATCTGTGGCTGCGGGCGGATCAGCTCTTTGCTCGGGCCGAACACGCAGCCGCTGCTTTTGATCTGCACCACTTGCTGGGTGTGGTGGCGCACGGAGGCGAGGTCATGGCAGACCACGATCAGCGTGCGACCTTGCTCATGCCACGCGTGGATATGTTTCCAGCACAGCGCCTGGCCTTCTTCATCGAGGGCGGCGTGGGGCTCGTCGAGTAGCAGAACCGGCGCTTCGGCCAGGCTCATGCGGGCGAGCAGGGCGCGTTGCAGTTCGCCACCGGACAGCGCCATCAAGGGGCGGTGTTCGAGGCCGCCAAGGCACCACTCTTCCAATACCGCTTCCAGGCGCTGGCTGCGTTGTTGCGGGGAAAGTTGCGTGCCCCAGAAACCGGCAGCGACCAGCTCTTGCAGGCTGATGGGAAACTGTCGGTCCAAGTGCTGCTGCTGGGGCAGAAACGACAGGCCGCCACGGCGTGGAACATCCACTGTGACTTTACCCGCCAGGGGTTTTTGCAGGCCGGCGATGACTTTAAGCAGGCTGCTTTTGCCGGTGCCATTGGCGCCGATGATGCCGGTGAGGCTGCCTTTTTCCAGGGTGAGGTCGATGGCGGGCGTCAGCGGCTGGCCGGGTGCGCCCCAGCGTAAAGCGGTGCAGGTGATCATGCAGGGTGTCTCGTCCAGCGGCTTTCAGCCACGGCATCGTGCGCGTGCAGGCTTTCGGCATGGACCACTTTCAGGTGGAAGGCTTTGACGGCATCCGAGCGTTTCAAGGCGAGGTTCAGGCGGCGGGCGGCGTCTTCGCAGAACATCAGGTTCTGCCCGTTGGCCAGGGCGAAGGCTTGTTCGTCCGCTCGTTTTACGGCGGTTTGTACGGCGGTGCCGAGGGCGGTTTCGACGGTGTCGATCAACGCTGTGAGAGGCAGTTGCTCGCCTTGCAGCTCGACATGCAACTGCGCACTGCTGCGCTGGCTATGAGGCGTGGCGACGATGCCGTTGGCGCTGCCAAGCCAGGTCAACACGTCTTCATGCTGCAACGGTGTGTTGGCGAAGTCGTCGAGAAATTGTTGCTGAATCAACTGCCTGGCGAGGGCAGCGGAGCATGGGCACGTTGAGGAATAAGTAACGTCAATTTTTAGTTCCACGTGGAACATCTGGTTTTCCATACGCGCTTCGATGCTCACCGGGTAGCCTTTCCAACCGGCCAGCGGGCTGACCAGCGCCGGGCGTTTGAGCAGCAAATCGGTATGGATGCGTAGGTAGGCGTTATTAGATAAACCTTCATGACTGTCGAGAAAACGCTGCAGTACATTACGCAGAAGTGCGGGCGTAAGCGGTTGCTGGTCGAGCATCTCCAGCGCCAGGTACAGGCGAGACATATGAATGCCACGGGCGGCGCCATCGTCCAGGCTCACGCCGGCATCGGCGGTTGCGGTCAAGCGCTGGCCGTCGATGAGAATCGGCAGGGCGATACCGCACATGCCCACCCAGTCGAGTGGCAAGGCTTGGCGTGAAGCCTGCGCGGCGATATCCGGCAGAGTCAGCGCATTCATGAGCAGGTCCATCGTTGGAAATAAAAAGACATGTTATATTATAACTATTGAGTCGACGATGATTTTTCTGCTCCAGCCTTTTTTCAGTCATGTCGAGCAGGGACGCTCCTTTATTTGCGGTATTTTTCATGCACAGACGTCAGCTCCTAAACCTGCTTCTGGCCAGCCCGCTGTTCACCTTGCCGTTTACCGCCCACGCCACGCAGATCAGCAACGCCCGCCTGTGGCGCTCGGACGACAAGCTGCGGCTGGTGTTCGATCTCAGCGGTCCGGTCCAATACAAGACGTTTACCCTGAGCGCGCCGGAACGCTTGATCATCGACCTCAGCGGCGCCGGGCTCAGTGGTGATTTCTCTCAGTTGGCGCTGAAAAACAGCGGGATCACCTCGATCCGCTCCGGGCATTTCGGCAAAGGTGACACGCGCATCGTGCTGGACCTTGCCGCACCGATGCAGCTCAACAGCTTTCTATTGCCACCCCAGGATGGCCAAGGCCATCGCCTGGTGTTGGACCTGACCAGCGCCACCCAGGCGCCTCGCCAGATTGCGGCCGAGCCCAAGCCTTTGGTGGACAAGGCCCACCCCAAACGCGACATCATCGTGGTGGTCGACCCCGGCCATGGCGGCAAGGACCCAGGCGCCGTCGGCTCCAAAGGCCAGCGCGAAAAAGATGTGGTGCTGTCCATCGCCCAACTGCTGGCCAAACGTTTGAAGCGCGAGAAAGGCTTCGACGTGAAGTTGGTGCGCAACGACGATTTCTTCGTACCGCTGCGCAAGCGCGTGGAAATCGCCCACAAGCACAATGCCGACATGTTTATTTCGGTGCATGCGGACGCGGCGCCGCGTATCACGGCGTCGGGCGCTTCGGTGTATGCCCTGTCCGAAGGCGGCGCCACTTCCGCTACGGCGCGGTTCATGGCGCAACGGGAAAACGGCGCCGATCTGCTCGGTGCCACCAGTCTGCTCAATCTGAAAGATAAGGACCCGATGCTCGCCGGGGTGATTCTGGATATGTCGATGAACGCCACCATCGCGTCCAGCCTGCAACTGGGCAACTCGATCCTGGGCAGCCTGGAAGGCATCACCAGCCTGCATCAGAAGCGCGTGGAACAAGCCGGATTCGCGGTGCTCAAGTCACCGGATGTGCCGTCGATCCTGGTCGAAACCGGGTTTATTTCCAACGCGCGGGACAGTGCGCGGCTGGTCACCGCGCGTCATCAACAGGCGGTTGCCGATGGCCTGTTCGAAGGCCTGAAGAAATACTTCCAGAAGAACCCACCGATGAACAGTTACATGGCGTGGGTGCAGGAACAGAAGAACGGCCAGGTCTAACAGCCGGTTATACGGCTACAGGTGAATTTGGCGCTGGCGCCGCCTGAACTGGAGAACCGGTTGAGGGTGGTCCAGCCCACGCGTCGTGTGTAGCCGACCCACGCCTCACCATCCGACGCCAACCCGGTAAAGAACGTCAGTTGCCCGTAGCGGCTGTTGGTCTGTGCCCAATAGCGTTTGCCGATCACCTCGTACCCGCGCAAATACGTGGTGCTGCCGACCGTCGCCACGCTGTAGGCGTTGCCTAAAGGGTCAACGCAAGCGAGCAGGTTGGCGCTGCGCGTGCAGTTGGCCAGCAGGCTCGGCATCTGGGCGCAGACAGGTCCCGCGGCAACCAATAACAGGGCGCACACCAAGCGTTTCATCGGGTTTCTCAAGGTCGGAAAGTATTCAAGCATTGCGCCCTTCGTCGTGGCGAGCAAGAGGGGATGGCTTATTTGCATTGTTATACTATAACATTAAAAAACAGCCTGACCCGTGAACCGCTCCCCATGACTGAACAAGACCTCCTGGCCCAGCCTTCCGCCAACTACATGAATGAAGCCCAGCAAGGGTTCTTCCGTGAGTTGCTGCTGAGCCAACGTAGTGAATTGCAAGCCTGCATCGACGCCGAGTTCCTGGTACTGCGCGAGCAGGAAACCAACAGCGACCCCGCCGATGTCGGCAGCGCCGAAGAACAGCGCCAATGGCAGCTGCGCCTGCTGGAGCGGGAAAAGAAGCTGTTGGACAAGATCGACGACACCCTCGACTTGCTGGCGCGCGGCGAATACGGCTGGTGCCGCGAAACCGGCGAGCCCATCGGCCTACAGCGCTTGTTGCTGCGTCCTACCGCCACCCTGTGTATCGAAGCCAAAGAACGTGAAGAGCTGCGCGAACGCCACAAACGGGCGATTTGACCGGCCAACCCTAATGAGGAATACCTGATGCCCAATCGTCTCCCCGTTACTGTGTTGTCCGGATTTCTCGGCGCCGGTAAAAGCACGCTGCTCAACTATGTCCTGCGCAACCGCGAAAACCTGCGGGTGGCGGTGATCGTCAACGACATGAGCGAAATCAACATTGACGGCAGTGAAGTCCAGCGCGACGTCACGCTCAATCGCGCCGAAGAAAAACTGGTGGAGATGAGCAACGGCTGCATCTGCTGCACCTTACGGGAAGACTTGCTCGAAGAGGTCGGAAAACTCGCCAAGGAAGGTCGTTTCGATTACTTGCTGATCGAGTCCACCGGTATCTCCGAACCCTTGCCCGTGGCCGAGACCTTCACCTTCCGCGACGAAAACGAGCAGAGCCTCGCCGACATCGCACGCCTGGACACCATGGTCACCGTGGTCGACGGCATGAACTTCCTGCTCGACTACCAGGCCGCCGAAAGCCTGGCGTCACGTGGTGAAACCCTCGGTGAAGAGGACGAGCGTTCCATCACCGACCTGTTGATTGAGCAGATCGAATTCGCCGACGTGATCCTCATCAGCAAAATCGACCTGATCAGCAGCAGCGAACGCGAAGAGTTGATGGCGATCCTTGAACGCCTCAACGCCCAGGCGGAAATCATCCCGATGGTCATGGGTGAAGTACCGCTGAACAAAATTCTCAACACTGGCCGTTTCGACTTTGAACGCGCCGCGCAAGCGCCGGGTTGGTTGCAGGAATTGCGTGGTGAACATGTACCGGAAACCGAGGAATACGGTATTGCTTCCACCGCTTACCGTGCGCGCCGTCCCTTCCATCCACAGCGTTTCTTCGACTTCATCGACCGCCCGTGGGTCAACGGCAAACTGCTGCGCTCCAAGGGTTTTTTCTGGCTGGCCAGCAAGCACCAAGATGCGGGCAGCTGGTCCCAGGCCGGCGGTTTGATGCGCCATGGTTTTGCCGGACGCTGGTGGCGCTTTGTGCCGAAAAGCCAGTGGCCTCAGGACGAAGAAAGCATCGCGGCGATCATGGGCAACTGGCAACTGAGCACCGGTGATTGCCGCCAGGAACTGGTGTTTATCGGGCAGAACATCGACTTCACCCAACTGCGTGCCGAGCTGGACGCGTGTCTGCTCAACGATGAAGAAATGGCCCTGGGCGTCGACGGTTGGCGCCTGCTGGCCGATCCTTTTGGCCCTTGGTATGAGGAGGCAGCCGCCTGATGCTGGCCCCGGTGATTCCCCTGCGTCCCGTGATTCGCCAGACCCGTGGCGAAACCCCGCTGGCGCTGTCCGACATCCTGGAAGATGGCGTCAACCTGGCCGTGTGGGAGCGGCAGTTGCCGTTGCACATCGCCGAGTTCGGCGCCTTGCTGGTGGCGCTCAACGAGCCGTTGGCCGACTCCATGGTGATCGAGCTTAACAACGAAGACGCCGTGCCCGACTTGCAGGGTCTGGCGTCCAGTTGCCGTGATCTTGAAGGCTACGAAGGCTTTATTGCCGATGTGTCGTGGCTGGTCAGCGCATTCGCCTGCTTGCTGGGCGCCAAGCGTATTGGTGTGCGTTTGAGGTTGCTGGATAAGGCGATGTGCCCACGTTTTCACGTCGACCATGTGCCGGCGCGGCTGATCACCACCTATGCGGGGGTCGGCAGCCAGTGGTTGCGCGAAGGCGTGATGGACCGGCGCAGGCTGAGCCAGCCGGAGGCCGAGCCCACCGAGCGTGTCGAACAGATTCACTGCGGCGAAGTCGCCCTGCTCAAGGGCACCAAATGGCACGGTAATGAGAATTACGGCTTGATCCACCGGTCACCGGCGCTCAAGGCCGATGAGCGCCGATTGATCCTGACACTGGATTGGCTCGCATAACCGCGTAGGATCAAACGCTCTACACGGTCCGAACGATGCCCTTCATGCTGCAGAACATTCCCACCCACGTGATTGCCGGGCCTTTGGGCGCCGGCAAGACCAGCCTCATCAAGCACCTGCTCGCCCAGCGTCCGGCCAACGAGCGCTGGGCCGTGCTGATCAACGAGTTCGGGCAGATTGGCCTGGACGCGGCCTTGCTCACCCAGGATGACGACGGCATTGCCTTGGGCGAAGTCGCCGGAGGCTGCCTGTGTTGCGTGAACGGTGCACCGTTTCAGGTAGGACTGGGTCGTCTGTTGCGTAAGGCCAAGCCCGACCGGCTGTTTATCGAACCGTCGGGTCTGGGCCATCCGGCGCAATTGCTCAAGCAGTTGCGACAGGCGCCATGGCAGGGCGTGCTGGCCGTCCAGCCTTGCGTGCTGGTATTGGATGCCCAGGCGCTGGCCGCAGGGAAACCATTACCGCCAGCGCAGCAAGAGGCTCTGACGAGTGCCGGGTTGCTGGTGTTGAACAAGGATGAAGGGGTGGACGCTGGGCAGCGCCGAGCGATCGAACTGCAGTTGCCAGAATGCCCGCTCTACTGGACCCGTCAGGCGCAATTGCCCCTGCAACAATTACCCGGCCTGAACGCACAGGCTTCAGCCGCTGTGGATAACATCGAAGTGCCCGAAGGCCTCGCGCAAATGCCGGCGGTGTGGAGCGATCCCACTCAACCGATCTGCCTGAGTCAGGCCCAAGAGGGTGGTTGGAGTGTCGGCTGGCGCTGGCACCCGAGCCAGCAGTTCGATACCCGCCGCCTCGACCAGTGGCTGACAAGCCTTGAATGGCGCCGCGCCAAACTGGTTATCCACAGCGCCGAAGGGTGGGTTTCGACCAACGCGGTGGATAACAGCGAGCCGACTTGGCAGGCCAGCGAGTGGCGCCGCGATTCACGTATCGAATTGATTTTCAGCGAGCCACAGGACCTGGCTGCCTTGCAGGCCGCACTAAAGGCCTGCCGTTACTGACGGTTCTTGGCGTGGTCCTGGCGCCACTGGCTCAGCTCGATCACCTCGGCACTGGGCAGCGGCGTCTTGATCTCGAACGGGTAGGGCGCCAGTTCGATCTGCGCACTGTGGGCGCCAAATTGGGTGATGGTGCCCGGGTGGCGGGTTTCGCCGGTCACGGTGAATTCAAAGTTGTAGATACGCGCCAGGCGCCGCCGCCCGTTGGCATCTTTCACAAACCCGATGCGCTTGAGCGCCACCGCGCCGTCCAACAGTTCGATGTCGAGCTTGGCGCAATGCTGCTTGACCCGCTCCAGCGCCCGCTCGCGCAGGCCGTGGTTGTGCCACACCCAGGCGGCACCGGTCGCCAGCAGCATCAACACGAAGATGTTTCCCAGGGTCAGCATGCGAAAGACTCCAACAAAGTGAGAGCAGCTTAACTGTGTCGCCGGTCTGTCGTACAGGCTGCGTTTAGTCGCATACTGCGCGGCCAGAATTTCAATGGCTTTACGGAAATCCCGCGCATGAAACGCACACCTCATCTGCTTGCGATCCAGTCTCATGTGGTCTTTGGCCACGCCGGAAACAGCGCCGCCGTATTCCCCATGCAGCGGGTCGGGGTGAACGTCTGGCCGTTGAACACGGTGCAGTTCTCCAACCACACCCAGTATGGCCAATGGGCGGGTGAAGTGCTGGCGCCGCAACAGATTCCGGCGCTGGTGGAAGGCATCGCCGCGATCGGCGAACTGGGCAACTGCGATGCGGTGCTGTCCGGTTACCTGGGCAGTGCAGACCAGGGCCGTGCGATTCTCAGCGGTGTGGCGCGCATCAAGGCCATTAACCCCAAGGCCCTGTATTTGTGCGACCCGGTGATGGGCCATCCGGAAAAGGGCTGCATCGTGCCCCAGGAAGTCAGCGATTTCCTGCTGGACGAAGCCGCGGCCATGGCTGACTTCCTGTGCCCCAACCAGCTGGAGCTAGACAGCTTTGCCGGGCGCAAGCCGCAATCGCTGTTCGATTGCCTGGCCATGGCCAAGGCGCTGCTGGTACGTGGGCCGAAGGCGGTACTGGTTAAGCACCTGGATTACCCGGGCAAGCTGCCGGACGGTTTCGAGATGCTGCTGGTGACCGCCGATGGCAGTTGGCACCTGCGCCGGCCGCTGCTGGCGTTTCCGCGTCAGCCCGTGGGCGTGGGCGACCTGACCTCGGGGTTGTTCCTGGCGCGGGTACTGTTGGGCGACAGCCTGTTGGCGGCGTTCGAGTTCACGGCCGCAGCGGTGCATGAAGTGCTGCTGGAAACCCAGGCTTGCGCCAGTTATGAACTGGAGCTGGTGCGTGCTCAGGACCGTATCGCCCATCCCCGCGTGCGGTTCGAGGCCACCCCTATAGATCTATAAGTACACAAAACTCCATGTGGGAGCGGGTTTACAGTTTGAGATTTACGGCGCTTCAGCCTTTGATTTCCTGATACCGCTTCTCCAGCTCCTGGCGGATCTGCCGGCGCTGCTGTGCCTGAACGAACCGGCGCTTATCTTCGCTGTTCTGCGGCTGCAACGGCGGCACGGCGGCCGGTTTGCGCTGGTCGTCCACGGCCACCATGGTGAAGAAGCAGCTGTTGGTGTGGCGCACCGAGCGTTCGCGGATGTTCTCGGTCACCACCTTGATGCCCACCTCCATCGAGGTGTTGCCGGTGTAGTTGACCGACGCGAGGAAGGTCACCAGCTCGCCGACATGGATGGGTTCGCGGAAAATCACTTGGTCTACGGACAACGTCACGACATAACGGCCGGCATAACGGCTCGCACAGGCGTAGGCCACTTCGTCGAGGTACTTGAGCAGGGTGCCGCCGTGGACATTGCCTGAAAAGTTGGCCATATCAGGGGTCATCAATACCGTCATCGACAGCTGGGCGTTTCCGGGTTCCATAGCACACTCACGGGTTGTAGGCATTGGTTGGGGGGCACCTCTGCGGGTGCTGGACTCTTTGCTGCGCCTTCCTTAACGGGACGCCAGTGGTCGGCTTGCCGTCACGCGCGTACCGATCTGTTTCCATATATTGCACCGGCTTTCTGCCGGAAGTCGCGGTGTTAACCTTCAAAAGCCCATCCCAGGGCATTTCTTACGATCAAGGCAGACTTTTCCTTTCGCTCTTTGCGACATTTCAAAGGCGCGGGCGGAAGTGGGAAAAGCGCCAGTACCCTCAAGGAGCCCCTCGCCATGCACGCCATCAGCTTTATCCAGGACCTGGCCGTGATCATGCTGGTGGCTGGGGTTGTCACCATCCTGTTTCACCGCCTCAAGCAGCCGGTGGTCCTGGGCTACATCGTCGCCGGGTTCATCATCGGCCCCCACACCCCGCCATTCGGCCTGATCCACGACGAAGACACCATCAAGACCCTCGCCGAGTTGGGGGTGATCTTCCTGATGTTCTGCCTGGGCCTGGAGTTCAGCCTGCGCAAGTTGTTCAAGGTTGGCGCCACTGCGTTTATCGCGGCCTTCCTGGAAATCATCCTGATGATCTGGATTGGCTACGAGATCGGCCGCTGGTTCGACTGGAACACCATGGACTCGCTGTTCCTCGGCGCGATCCTGGCGATTTCCTCTACCACCATCATCGTCAAGGCACTCAATGACCTGAAGATGAAGAACCAGCGCTTCGCCCAGCTTATTTTCGGTGTGCTGATCGTCGAGGACATCCTCGGCATCGGTATCATCGCCTTGCTGTCGAGCATTGCCGTCAGCGGCACGGTCAGCTCCGGCGAGGTGTTTTCCACGGTCGGCAAACTGTCGTTGTTCATGATCGTCGCGTTGGTCATCGGCATTTTGCTGGTGCCGCGTTTGCTGGCCTACGTGGCCAAGTTCGACAGCAACGAGATGCTGCTGATCACCGTATTGGGCCTGTGTTTCGGTTTCTGCCTGCTGGTGGTCAAGCTGGAATACAGCATGGTGCTGGGCGCGTTCCTGATTGGCGCGATCATGGCTGAATCCCGTCAGTTAATTAAGATCGAGCGCCTGATCGAGCCGGTTCGCGACATGTTCAGCGCCATCTTCTTCGTGGCCATCGGCTTGATGATCGACCCGCAGATTCTGCTGCAATATGCCTGGCCGATTGCGGTGATCACCGTGGCGGTGGTGCTGGGCAAGATGTTGTCCTGTGGCCTGGGGGCGTTTATCGCCGGCAATGACGGCCGTACCTCACTGCGCGTCGGCATGGGGCTGTCACAGATTGGTGAGTTTTCCTTCATCATCGCGGCGTTGGGGATGACGCTACAGGTGACCAGCGACTTCCTTTACCCTGTCGCCGTAGCGGTTTCAGCGATTACCACACTGCTCACGCCGTACCTGATTCGTGGTGCCGACCCACTGTCCTTGAAGATCGCGGCTGTCATGCCCAAGCGAATGAGCCGGGTGTTCGGCATGTACGGTGAATGGCTGCGCAGTATCCAGCCCCAGGGCGAAGGCGCGATGTTGGCGTCGATGATCCGCAAGATCATCCTGCAAGTCGGGGTGAACCTGGCGCTGGTGGTGGCGATCTTCTTTGCCGGCAGCTTTTTCGCGGCGCGTATCGGTGGGTATCTGGAAGGCTGGATCAGTGATCCAAGCTGGCAGAAGGCGTTGATCTGGGGTGGGGCGTTGCTATTGTCGCTGCCATTCCTGATCGCGGCGTATCGCAAGCTCAAGGCGCTGTCGATGCTGTTGGCGGAGATGAGTGTGAAGCCGGAAATGGCCGGGCGGCATACCCAGCGCGTACGACGGGTGATCGCGGAGTTGATCCCGATTCTTTCGCTGCTGGTGATCTTCCTGCTATTGGCAGCCTTGTCGGCCAGTATTCTGCCGACCAACAAGTTGCTGGTGCTGATCGCCGTGGTCACGGCTGCAGTGGCGGCTGTGCTCTGGCGGTGGTTCATCCGCGTGCATACGCGGATGCAGGTCGCCTTGTTGGAGACGCTGGATAACCACAAGGACACGCCCGAACACTGAGGTAAGCGGGCCACTTACTGTGGTGAGCGAGCTTTTTGTGGTGAGCGAGCTTGCTCGCGCTGGGCTGCGTAGCAGCCCCAGTCCAGGCGACGCGTTCTTTCAGGTTTTGCGATGTGAGGCTTTGGGGCTGCTACGCAGCCCAGCGCGGGGCAAGCCCGCTCACCACAGCAAGCCGGTCACCCTTGGTGCAGGGCTCAGCTTTCCAGCCAGACGTCCCGCGCCCAGTGCCACACCGATTCCCAGGTTTCCTCGGTGACGATTTCTTCTTCGCCAGACCACAGCACCACAGTGCCGTCTTCCTCAACGCAGTAGTAGTCGTCGCCGTCCTGGCAGATTGGGATCAGGCTACGATCAACACCGGCGTCCCAGGCGTTGGCGGCCACGTCCGGCAGGTAGGTGTGGGATTGCGGGTCGGTGACGGTCACCGGCTCCAGGCTGCCGTACACCACGTCGCTGACGGTCAGCAGGAATTCACGAAAGACGAACGGGATGTCGATGAACAGTTGTTCCTCGATTTCCACCAGTTGGTCTTCGTCAGGCAGCTCCAAAGGAACCGGGACCGGTTCGTTGGCTTCACGCAATTGTTCGATGATTTCTTCCACGGCCGGGATCCTCTTGCTAGATGGCGCGGTTTATAGGGGCGTTTTATACAGTAGCTCGCTATAAGTGCAACCGTGAAATAGAAAACCCCGGACAGGTCCGGGGTTTTTTGTAACTACTTGCTCAAGCGTGCAAGGATCAGCCGTTCTGGCGGATACCGGCGACCAGCCAAGGCTGGTTGTCGCCCTGGGCACGTTCCATGTTCCAGCTTTCGCTGAACACTTCGCCCTGGTCGAAACGCGAGGTCTTCGACACACCGCTGAAGGTCAGGGTGGCGATGGTCTTGTCGGCGCGGTCATCCACACCTTCCAGTTGGACGCGCAGGTCGTCGATGTAGGTCGACTGGAAAGCATCGCCAATGTCGGCACGTTCGCGCTTGAGGAACTCCAGCAGTTGCGGGGTCACGAACTCGGCGATCTTGTCCATTTCGTTGGCGTCCCAGTGCTGCTGCAGGGACTGGAAGTGGCTACGGGCCGCCTCGACGAAACGCTCTTCGTTGAACCAGGCCGGCGCGTTGATCACCGGACGGGCTGCAGCAGGCGCTGCCGAACCACCGAAGATCGAACCCATGGCTGGTTTTTGCTCGAACACTTCACGTTGCATCGGCGCGCCGGCTGGAGCCAGGTGCTCCTGCTGCTTGCGGCGACGAGCGGCGATAAAGCGAAAGATCACAAAGGCGATGACCGCCAGGATCAGCATGTCGAAGATCTGCATGCCCTGGAAGCCGCCACCCATGAACATGGAAGCGAGCAGGCCACCGGCGGCGATGCCGGCCAGGGGGCCCAACCAGCGCGAAGCACCGCCGGCCTTGGCAGCGGCGCCAGCAGCACCGGCTGCGCCTGCGGTCGCGGCTGCACCGCCCATGCCGCCGGCGGATGGAGCCATTTGGCTGGTCTGGTGAGTCGGTGCCGCACCGGAACTTTTGCCGCCACCGAAGCGTTTGGCGTTGGCGTCGATGCTCATCGTCAGGCCGATGCACAACGCCATGGCGATGCTAAGAAAACGTTTCATAAAGGGAATTCCCATTTGTGGATTGCACGCGCGCCATGTTGCACAGGTGGAGTGACAGTGGCTAGCGACATAATGTTTCGGGCTTTTGCGTAAGATCGATTCAGAAGGGTCTGTAGGACTGATTACAGATATTGGCCCGAGCGGGTAAAAAACAAGGGAGGGGCGCGATTCTTCACCTTTAGGAGCCCGGCTTGCCGGCGATAGCAATCTTAAGGCCGCTATCGCCGGCAAGCCGGGCTCCTAAAATAAGGGTGAAGTGTTTCAGATGTCTTCGAGCTTCGCGT